>NC_023139.1 GCF_000511385.1 Phaeobacter gallaeciensis DSM 26640 | reverse complement strand
TCAGGGCCACAACTGGAAATGTCGCAGATCCGGAATCAGAGCCTAAACTGGGACTTTGATCTGTATTTGTAGGGCAGGGGGCTCTTCTTCATGCTGCGCGGCTTTGCTGCGCAAACCTTGGTTCGTGTCGCCATCTTAAACCGCCACACCGCTCTTGGCATACTTGCTGCAGAAGCTGCAGGATAACGGAGCAGGGGAGAGGGGAAATGCGTTCAAACCCCGGCTTGTCCAATAATGTCCGAGGGAGGCGCTGTTGCGATTTCAGGGTGGTTGAGATCGCTCAAAAATGCCTCGAACCCAACAAGGAAACTGCGTGTTCTGCTGCGAACCAGAGTTTCGATGTTCACCTGTGTTGGGGTCTTGTAGACCCACTGCCGCACCCCGAGGTAGAAGATGCTTGAGTGGTAGCCCCAGATTAGCTCCAATGCAAGTTCGCGGTCTTCGGGGTTCGAAATCGCTTCTAGACCCATGCTGACGAGCTGTTCTTCCAGCAATGGCTCAAAAATCCGCCGCCGCAGCATCGAAACATATCGCTGAGAAATGACGGGGTCTTCGAAGGCAGAGAGCAGAAAAATGCGCACCCAGTCCTTCTGAAGCACCACCTTGGCGTAGTCCAAAAGGTAGCATTCCAACCGCTGCTGAACGCTCAGCTTCCGGTCTCGTAGGATTTCATCCCATTCCGGATTCCAGCGTCCGACATAGACCCTTTCATAGATCTTCTCGATAATCTCTTCTCTGGTTGCAAAATACCGATACAGCAGACTCTGGCTGACGTTGAGATGCCGGGCCAATTCGCGAGTTGAGAAGGCAAACCCGCGATCCGCCACAAATTCGATTGCCCCTGTCAGGATCAGGTGCTCCCTGTCTTGCGGAGAAAGGCGTGTTCGCTTTTTCTTGGCTGCCGTTTGAATGTCAGGCTCTTGCATGGGTTTTTCTCGGTCTGCTCGTTCTGCCATTGCACCAAAGCGACCCGCCCGGAATCGGGCCAGGGCGCTTCGCTCACCTTAGTGTATAGGGAAGCCATGTGGAAATGCTCGGCATGAAGGCTACAAGGATCAAGACCAGGAGCTGCAGCCCGATAAAAGGCATGACACCAAGATAAATTGACCGTGTCGAAATTTCCGGAGGCGCAGCGGAGCGGAAATAGAACAGCGCAAACCCAAAGGGTGGGGTGAGGAACGAGGTTTGCAGGTTGAGCGATATCAGGATGGCAAGCCAGATCGGGTCAATTCCAGACATCAGTAAGACTGGGGCGATCGTTGGCACGATGACAAAGATTATTTCGATGAAGTCGAGAATGAAGCCCAGAAGGAACATGACGGCAAGAACAGCCGCCAGCGCCGCATAGGGGCCGCCCGGAACCTTTGAGATCAGCTGCTGCACAGCCTCATCACCGCCAAAACCGCGAAAGACCAGTGATAGCATGGCGGCACCAATTAGGATCATAAAGACCATTGAACTCAATCGAACGGTTTCGGTCGTGGAGCTGGCTATCGCTCCCATTTTGACACAACGCAGCAGAGCGATGGCGAAATACCCAAAGAAAACCAGAACCGGTACGGCAAGGATGAAGCGCTCCGCGAGGATCGGCACGTCAAATGTGCTGAAGATGACCTGCTTGGAAATGACGGCCAAAGCGAGGAATAAAAGTGCGATGTTGGCGTGTTTTCGGTGCTCTGATCCAAACCCGGCCAGCAAAATGGCACCGGCGGCCCCGATAGACGCGGATTCTGTCGGCGTTGCGACCCCGCCAAGTATTGAGCCGAGAACACCAAGGATCAATGCCAATGGAGGCACCAGTCTGATTAACAGGACCCGCAGTGAGATTGTCATTTCAGCCGCCTCGGTTTCCGGCGGCGGAGGGCAGCTCTCTGGCCTGAAAAAGGTCAGCATGACCTGGTAGACCAGAAACACGACTACCATCAGTATCCCTGGGACAATTGCGCCTGCAAAGAGATCCGAGATCGACACTGTATCTGGCGAGAAATTGCCCTGGGCTAATTGTGCTTTTTGATAGGCCGAGGAAATCGTGTCGGCCAATAGCACCAGCACCAGAGAAGGGGGAATGATCTGGCCGAGTGTCCCAGCAGCACAGATTGATCCGGCGGCTAGGCGCGGGGAGTAGCCCCATTTCAACATCACCGGCAGGGAGAGCAGCGCCATCGTTGTCACTGTGGCACCAACGATTCCGGTGGAAGCCGCAAGCAAAGCACCTACCAGTGTGATAGCAAAACCAAGCCCCCCGCGCCGTTTTCCAAACAACCGGCCGATGCCATCTAAGAGTTCAGATGCGATACCACTTCGCTCAAGCATCGCTCCCATGAAAACAAAGAGCGGCACTGCCAGCAAAACATCATTGGTCATGGCCGCGTAAATGCGCTGCGGCATGGCGGCAAGAAATGAGGCGTCAAAGTGTTGGAAGAGAATTCCAACGCCAGCCAAGAGCAGTGACACACCTCCCAGAACGAAGGCGACCGGAAAGCCGGACATCAGACAAAGGAGCAGGCCTACAAAAAGCGCAGCCAGATAAACTGTGTGAATATCACCCATTGTCGGCCCCTTTCACCGCGACACAACGCTTCAGGATCGACAGGGCCTGCAGGATGAGCAGCAGGAGAGCAACGGGAATGACAGTCTTAAACAGAAAAACGCCGGGCAGGCCAGCAGCCTCTCGTGAGCCTTCCAGAGCGGCCCAGCTGTTGAGAACGTAGTCCTTTGATGTCCAAAGCATAAAGCCGCAGAGGGGCAACAGGAACACCAGGATCCCAATCGCATCGATAAGACGCCGCCGCCGCGCGCTATAACTGTGGTATAGCATATCGACGCGTACATGCCGGTCCGAGGCAAGGGCATCAGCCATGGCAAACATGAACATGGTGCCAAAGAGATAGAGAATGGCCTCTTGAGCCATTACAGATCCGGCATCGAATAGATACCGTGCGACAACCACGCAAAACTGGAGCAGGACCATGGCGATGGCCAGCCAACTGCTGAAAGCTCCGGTCCAGGCAATAACCTGCCCCAAAGCTCCGGAGTGGGACATATGTGTTTCTCTTTGTTCCATGTGTTTTTCCCGGTCTTCGGCGCAGAGGCGCAGATCCGTTGGCTGGAGTGTTGGGAAAGGGTGATCCGATCCGGGAGAAAGAGGTTAGGTTCCCGGATCGGATCAGCTGGCCGCAAGGGTGGACAAGGACCAGCTATGACGAAGCAGTATTAGCGCTGTTTCAGGCGGGCGTTGGCGTAATCTCCAATTTCACCCCACTGACGTTGGGCGTCGCGAAATGCGGTCCAGCTTTGGTGAACCTTTGTCGCCATTTCGCTTCTGGCGGCGCTTTCTGCCAGCACCTCAGGTGCAATACGCTGCATCTCTGCGACGATCTCTGAGGGCCATTCATGAAGCTCTACATCATGCTTGCTCACCAGCGTGTTCAACGCGTCGAGGTTTCGTGCATTGTACTCGGCAAGCGAGGTCACATACTCCGCATCTGCGGCGCTTTGCATGATGGCCTGTTCGCTGTCGCTGAGCCCGGCCCAGACATCGGCATTCACATGGGAAGAGATCGTATGTCCCATTTCGTGGAAACCGGGGTAATAGTAGTGTTTCGCGGCGCGGTGAAAGCCAAAGGCCAGGTCGTTCCATGGAGCAATCCATTCGAGCCCGTCAATGGTGCCAGATTGTAGTGCTGTGAACAGCTCTCCTCCTGGAATGTTTACCGGTGTCGCGCCAAGGCGGGCCAGCATCTGCCCGCCAAGCCCGGGATAGCGAATACGCAGGCCCTGAAGATCTGCAGCGCTATTGATCGGTTCTTTGAACCAACCTCCCATCTGCGCACCGGTATTCAGGTTGGCGAGTGGTTTTACGCCATGGGCGGCGCCCAGCTCATCCCATAGCACTTGTCCGCCGCCAAACTTCAGCCAAGTGAAATGCTCGTCCGCCGTCAATCCGAACGGGACCACCGCAAAATAGACAAAGGCCGGGTCCTTACCGAACCAGTAGTATGGGGTGTCATGGGTCAGATCGCCTGCGCCTGCGGCGACGGCATCCAAGACCTCAAACGGGGCCACAACCTCACCTGCGCCAAAGACCTTGATGCGCAGTTTGCCTTCGCTGGCGGCAGCAACGCGCTGTGCAAAACGCTCTGCGCTGGTGCCAAGCCCTGGGAAGTTCTTAGGCCAGCAGGTCAGCATCTTTAGCTCTGTCCCGCCCTGAGCAAGGGCAGGGGTGGCAAGTGCAGCAGTGCCGGCGGCCAGCGATGTTGCGTTCAAAAACCTGCGACGGGTCAGATTTGTACTCATAGCGGTTCCTCCCATGGAATAAGTGATCGTATGATCAATAAAAATACAATTAAGAATCGTCAATAAGAAATTACTTGACGTTTTTCTGCCAAAAATGCTCTTCATATATCAATCAATCGAACTTTATGGAGAGTGATATGCTTGAAGAGCCCCGTCTGGAGAACTTTTCTGACTGGCCAGCCGAGATGAGGCAGGAGATCGTTGAGAACTGGAACAACCGACAGGTTGGGTCACGGATTGTGTCCGAGACAGATAGCCTGCGGATCTGGCATCTGGAGCTTCAGCCAGGAGAGCGTGCACCCTTTCATCGTCATGAGGAAAGCTACTTCTGGACTGTGATCGGGGAAGGTAAATCGCGCTCTCACTATCATGATGGCGCTATCCGGCACACGGATTACCAGCCCGGCGACACCCGGCACTATGACATTTGTGACGGTCAGTTCTTTGTCCACGATCTAGAAAACATCGGCAGCACACCGCTGGTATTTGTGACCGTCGAATTCAAACGCTGAGCCTTGCATTCAACGTCATTGATGGGGCGCTGTGATGCGGATTGTTTAGCCTGGCCAAACTCTCATTTTCGCTTTGGTGCTCTACTCCGCTGTCACTTTTGGGCGCATCTTGCAGACCGGAAAGACAGGGAGCTGACATGCAGCTTGATCACATCACCATCCGCACATCCGACCTGCCCAGAGCGCGGGCCTTCTTTCTGGAGGTCTTTCCAGACTTGGAAGAACGCCCGCGTCCCAAAGCGATAGAAAGGATTCCGGGTCACTGGCTCTATTCCGGGGAGGAACCGATTGTCCATCTGATCGGCTCTTTCGGAGGGCAGCTAGCTCATGGTGGCGAGGCGTGGGATCACATCGGTTTCAGGCTAGATGACTTTGCCGGGTTTCGAGACAGGCTTGAGCGGCTGAAGATTGCCTACGCGCCAATGGAACTGCCGGAACTCTGCGAACGCAGACTGTTTTTCCGAACACCAGGTGGCCCGCTGATCGAGGCGGTGTTTCGCGATACACAGAACTAAAGAGGATATGTGAAATGGGCTTTGACGATAGAATGAGAACCCTTGTGGTGGGTGGCACATCCGGAATTGGTCGCGCCGTCGTGGAGGCCCTGCAGGAGCGGCCTGGCGAAGTTGTCGCTGCGAGTCGTACAACCGGGTTCGACATTTCGGATCCGGTAATGGTCAAGGCGTTTTTTGAGCAGCATGGGGGCTTTGATCATCTCGTCATTACAGCTGGATCACAGGCGCCGGGGGGCAATCTCTCGGAGTTGGATCTGACTGTAGCCAAGGCGGCATTCGAGACAAAGTTCTGGGGTACGGTCGCGGCGGTGCAGGCGGCAGTGCCCCATATCCGCCCCGGCGGTACAATCACATTGACGACGGGGTTTCTTGCCCGCCGGACAGTGCCGGGAACCTTTGTAAAAACGACAATGAATGCCGCACTTGAAGCAACGGTCAAAATCTTGGCGCGCGAACTCGCGCCGCTGCGGGTCAATGCGGTCAGCCCCGGTTTGACCAAGACAGAAGCCTATGCGGGGATGACGACTGAGGCACGGGCGCAGATGTACCAGAACGCAGCGGGAAATCTGCCAGCCGGCCGGGTTGCGGAGGCCCAGGATCTGGCCGCCGGATATCTTTTTGCCATTGATACGCCATCAGTCACCGGCACTGTGATTGATATCGAAGGCGGAGCATTGGTTGCCTAGGTCAAATCGCGATGTACTGAGCGGCCCGTGCGTGCATTTGCGCGGGCCCTATTTTCTGCTGTGGCTTTCGGTCATCATCCTTGGGCTTAACTGGCCGGTGATGAAACTGGCTTTGCACCATGTGACGCCTTTTTGGATGGTGACCCTACGCTATTGCTTCAGCGTGCCGGTTATTGCTGCCTTCATTCTGGTTCTGAAGAATCGGCTGCCTCGGTTCGAAAGGCGGGATTTGCGCGTCATTCTTGGCGTGGCGTTCTTGCAATTTGTGATCCAGATGGGGTTGGTGACATTCGCGCTGCAATGGGTGGCGGCGGGTACCGCAAGTATTCTGATTTACACCACGCCGGTTTGGCTGCTTCTGCTCGATGGGATCATCTTCGGGCAACCTGTTTCTGCCAGCCGATTGTGGCCAACGCTGCTTTCTGCGGCGGGCTGTTTGTTGTTCCTATTTGGCGCTGGTCACGTTGGTGACGCCGCGCCGCTTTTGTTGATACTGGCCGCTGCCCTGTGCTGGTCCTGCTCAATGCGGCTTATTGCATCGCATGTTTGGTCAGGCGAGGTCCTAGATGCACTGTTTTGGCAATTCCTGATCGCCGGGCTGGTTTCTCTACCCATCGCCTTGGCCGTGGAAGGAGGGTTGGAGCTCGGTCCGCTCTCAGCAAGGGGGCTGGCGCTTCTCGTGTTTGTTTGTCCAGTGGCAACAGGGCTTGGCTTTGGGCTGATGGTGGCGGTGGGTCGGCTGCTTCCAGTTGCGCAAATTGCACTGATCAGCACCTTGTCACCTGTGATTGGCTTCCTGAGTTCTGCCGTCTTCCTGGAAGATCCCCTGAACCTCATACTGGTGTCGGGTGCGGTAATAATGCTCTTGGCGCTTCTTTGGGGTGTAGTATCTGGCAAATAGCCCGCTCCAAGGGTTTTATCTTGGGGCCCGTGTTAGGGGCTAGAAAGAAAGAGCCTGAGAGTAGGCTCTTTCTCTGCTTGGTTAGGTTGCTGCCAGCCAGCTGCCACCTCCTTTGACAACTTTTTAGTTATACGGTTTCCGGGGCAGGGGCGGCGGCGGGATAATCGGAATAGCCAGCCTCTGTTCCGCCGAACAAGGTTGCCGGGTCGAAATCCGCCAAGGGCCGACCTTCCGCAAAGCGGCGGGGCAGGTCGGGGTTGGCGATGAAGGGGCGGCCATAGGCAACAATGTCGGCCAGCCCATCGGCTACGATCTTCTCTCCGCGCTCTTGAGTGTATTTTCCTGCGACGATAATGGCGCCTGAATAGGCCTTGCGCAGGTCGTGACGGAAATGATCGGGCACGATCGGAGCATCGTCCCAATCCGCTTCGGAGAGGTGAATATAGGCAATTCCGATGTCGTTCATTGCAGTCGCGGCCTTCAGGATCACTTCGATGATTTCATCATCCGCCATGTTGCGCTGGGTGATATAGGGGGACAGTCGGATGCCGGTCTTCTCGGCCCCGATTTCATCGGCAACGGCCTCCGTGACCTCACGCAGGAAGCGGATACGGTTTTCTTGCGATCCGCCGTAGGCATCAGTGCGCTGGTTCGAGGAGCGGCGAAGAAACTCGTCGATCAAGTAGCCATTGGCACCGTGGATTTCGACGCCATCGAAACCGGCGGCGATGGCATTGGCTGCACCCTTGCGGAAATCCTGAATGACCTCTTTGATTTCAGCCTCGCTGAGCGCGCGCGGAACCGGGCAATCGACCATTCCCCCTTCGCCGGTTTCCGGGTCTACGATCCAAACCTGAGCATCGGGTGAGAGTGCGGAAGGCGCCACAGGTTTGCCGTCGGCATGAAAGCTCTGATGGCTCATTCGTCCAACATGCCAGAGTTGCAAAAAGATATGCCCACCAGCCTTGTGCACCGCGTCCGTCACCAGCTTCCAGCCTTCGATCTGATCCTCGGTGAAGATGCCCGGGGTGAATGAATAGCCTTTGCCTTGGCTGGAAATCTGTGTGGCTTCGGAAATGATCAACCCTGCGGTTGAGCGCTGAGCGTAGTACGCGGCCATCATGGCATTGGGAACATCGCCCGGCTGGGTCGTGCGCGCCCGCGTCATGGGCGCAAGGGCAATACGGTTTGGCAGTTTGAGGTTACCGAGTTCTAGCGGTTTGAACAGAGTGTCGCTCATGTATGGTCCTTTCGAATGTCACTTATTTCAGGCAGGGGTTTTTCTGCCTGCTCGATTGGACCTTCGCTTTTTTAGCAATTTTTGTTAATAACACCAAATGTACAAAACCTTTTAGGATTCTAAAATAATATGATCGAGAAGGTATCTGACCTGAGGCTTTTCAAGCGGATCGTGGAACTGGGTTCTCTCAGTGCCGCTGCGGGTGATATGGGGATTTCGCCTGGTTCCGCATCCCTGCGGCTGGCAGCTATGGAGCGTTCAATAGGCGCGACCCTGTTTCGCAGAACAACACGTCAGATGCATTTGACCCCAGCCGGAGAGGAGTTTCTTGAGCTTGCCTCTAATGTGCTGAACGACCTGGCCGCTTTTGATGAGCATATCTCACGTGAGAAGCGGGAATTGTCCGGGGTAATCAAGGTCACTGCGCCTGTCGATTTGGGACGGAACTATATTGCACCGTCGCTGGATCGCTTTGTGGAAGGCAATCCGGGCATTTCGGTGGATTTGGTTTGCACGGACCGGGTTGCGGATCTGACCGAACGCGGCATCGACATCGCGGTGCGCTACGGAGCGTTAATGGATAGCAGCCTGCGCATCCGCCGGATTTCTTCCAACAAGCGCATTCCGGTTGCGGCCCCCGGCTACATCGAGCGCATGGGGATGCCGGAGCATCCAAAGGATCTGGCCGTGCATGACTGCATGCTTCTATCCTCTCTTGGCGATAAAAATGACTCATGGACCTTTGTCGAAAATTCCAAGGCGTTGACCCAGCGTGTGACCGGATCTCGGGCGACCAATGACGGAGAAGTGCTGCGCAGATGGGCATTGGAGGGTAAAGGCATTGCTCTAAAATCGGCTTGGGATGTGGCTGAAGATATCAACTACGGCCGCCTGGTGCCCTTACTGATTAGCTATTGCCCGCCCAACGTGGATCTGCAGCTTGTTTTCCCGCCGCTGGCGCGCCAGCCGACAAAGGTACGTCGGCTGGCGGATCACTTGGTCCGGGAATTGAAAATCCTCGACAAGTGCCTCGAAACTATCAGCCTGGCACCGCACTATCTGAACAAGGAAGCAAGCAGCCAAAGCTGAACACACTTACATCTAGCTCAGGCGGCGGCCTGCATTTGAGAACAGGTGCAACCGGCTTGGCTCCAAATTTATTGTCACTGTCCTGAGCGCGTCCAGATTCTCCTCGGTTTCAACTGACGCGGTCAATTGGGTTCCATTGATGTCTAGTATCAGCGTGGTTCTGTTTCCCAGTGGCTCCATGTCAATGACACGCGCGGTTTGTGTCCCTGGTTCGGCGCTCTCGGCCTTGTGAACCCTTATGTCTTCAGGGCGAATACCCATCAAGACATTGCCATCACAGGAGGCTGCAGTAATTTGTGGCAACCCAAGCCTTAGGCCGGCCAGGTCCGTTTCTATCCCGCCGCCCGGTGCGGGCAGGATCTGACCGGGTACCAGACTGATCGGTGGATTGCCGACGAACTGGGCAATCTCTGTAGTTGTTGGCATGGAGTAGAGCTCATTTGCGCTCCCAGACTGCACGATGCGCCCGTTCATCATCACATTGACATTATCCCCCAGAGCCAGGGCTTCCGTGTAGTCTGGAGTCGCGAAGATGATGCTGTGGCCGGTTGCAGAGAGCAGACGTTTCAATTCAGACCGCAACTGGCTGCGCAACACAGCGTCCAGACTGGAAAGCGGTTCATCTAAAAGGTAGATGCCCGCAGGTTTTGCCAGGGTGCGGCCGATGGCGATACGTTGTTTTTCGCCGCCGCTGAACGATGCGGGCTTACGGTCAAGGATGTGGCTGACACGAAGAATGTCAGCGAGTCCGGTTACCTTTGCGTCTATGTCCTGTGCGGCCAGCCCCTGAATGCGCATAGGATGCGCGATGTTTTCATAGGCGGTAAGGTTGGGATAGAGTGCGAGGCTCTCAAACACCATGGAAACGGGCCTTTGATTGGGCTGCAATCCTGTCACCTCCTCGCCGTTGATCAGGATTTGGCCTGTATCCGGGGTCTCTAACCCGGCGACCAGCCTTTGCAGCGTGGTCTTGCCAGCACCGGTTGGTCCCAGCAAAACCACCAGATCCCCCTTGGGGACAATCAAGCTGACATCGTCAAGTGCCGTGGTCTTACCAAACCGCTTACTGAGGTTCCGGATTTCTAGAGCATTCATGCTGCTATCTCCTTGCTGGCAGGGGAGGCCATAAGTTTGACCCCGGTTTCTGCGTCAAACAGGCTGACCATGCCGTGATGAAAGCGTAGGCTGCATCTGTCTCCGGTACGATGGCTGACATCCCGTGTTGAGCGGATTTTCAGCTCGTGTGTGCCTAGAAGAAGCGTGACAATGGTATCGGCACCCAATTGTTCGATCAGCAAGATCTCGGCGCATAAGTCAGAGTCTCCTTCGGCTTGAAGGTCTATGGACTCCGGTCGTACGCCCAGGGTCACTTTGCGACCGCTCGGCAGTGAAAGACTCGGCGGTGTTGCTTCGATGGCAATCGTGGCACAACCGATGTCGACGCGATGTCCTGTCTGGCTTGCCTGGATGGTGCCGGGCAGAAAGTTCATTGGCGGGTCTCCGAGAAAACCACCAACAAAAGTTTCTTTTGGGAAGTGATAGACCTCATGCGTGGGGCCATAATGAACAAGCCTGCCCTGATCCATGACGGCAATGCGATGTGCGAGGGATAGGGCCTCTATCTGATCGTGGGTCACATAGATCACGGTTTGGCCCGTCTGCTTCTGGATCCGTCGAAGTTCCTGGCGCATTTCATTCCGCATCGCAGCTTCGAGGTTGGACAAAGGTTCGTCTAGCAGAAGGATCGAAGGGTTGGTGATCAGCGTTCGCCCTAGAGCAACGCGCTGCAGTTGAGACCCGCCCATGTCGGCGGTTGAGCTGTCCAGACTATTGCTCAGTCCCATAAGATCGGCGGTTTTTTCGACTTCCTTGGCGATGTCGCGTTTGGGCATGCGCCGGACCTTCAGACCAAAACTCAGGTTTTCGCGCACTGTCATGTTGCCGAACACGGCGTAATCTTGGAACACCAGCCCAATCCCGCGCTTACCCGGTTGAACGCCAAGCATCGAGCGCCCATCAATACGGATGTCGCCAGCGCTTGGTTCGGTGAGCCCAACGATCATGTTGAGCGTAGTGGATTTACCGCAGCCGGACGGGCCGAGCAGTGCGACGGTCTCACCCTGTTCGATGGACAGGTCCAAACCCTCAACCGCTGTGAAGGCGCCATAGGTTTTGCGCAAGTTTTTGATTTGCAATTTTGTTATGGGATCACCTTTTCACCGCGCCGAAAGTTAAACCTCGCACCAGATGGGTTTGGATGAAGTAACCAATCACCACCAGCGGCAGCACGGCAACAACGGCCAGCGCTGCCTGTACGCCGTAAAGCTGACCAGCCGTGGCAGCGAAGTATTTGGAGAGCTGAACTGGGATGGTCACCACATCCTTCGCGGTGAGCACAAGGCCAAATAAGAATTCACTCCAGTTCAGGATGAAGATGAATAAGGAGGTGGAGATCAGCCCGCCGCGAATTAATGGAATGGTGAACCGGACATGCGCTTGGATGCGGCTAAGCCCATCTAGCATTGCGGCCTCTTCAATCTCTTTCGGGAGGTCGTCGATGAAGCTTTTGATCATCCAGACAGAAAAAGGCAGCGTGAACGCAGCGTAGCACAGGATAAGGCCAAGGTAGGTGTCGATTAGACCAATCGAGTTGAACATCACGAGAAACGGGATCGCAATGGCTATGGGTGGAAACATGCGTCCACTGAGGATCATCAACGGTGTTGAATTTCCGCCAAAGCGATAGCGTGAAATCGCTAGGGAGGCGGCCAGCCCGACCGAAATCGACAAAGCCGTTGCGCAGCTACTTATGATGATTGAACCGATGATGGCACGCCATCCAGTTTCGCTGACCGAAGTTGCCGCAGTCTCCGCAGCCCGGGCTTGCGAGATGAATACTGCGTTGAAGTTATCCAGCGTCGGTTGTTCGGATATCCAGACCGGAGGGATCGCAACCCATTCTGTTGAGGGTTTGAAGGCTGTCGAGACGATCCAAAAAATTGGAAAAACCGCGAAGAACAGGGCTAAAGCCAAGCCAACCCAGGCCCACCATGTCATTTTCTTGCTGACAAACATTGTTACTCCTCTCTCAGGATTTGCCGGGTGACCGGGCGCAACATCAGGTTGACGCCGAGGACTGTGAGCAGCAGCACAATGAAGGCAGCAGCGGCGGCATAGGCGAGGCGGAAATCCTGAAACGCGAGTTTGTAAAGATACTGGCTAACCATCTCGGTGGCGGTTCCAGGTCCACCCCGCGTCATCAAAAAAATCTCGTCAAAGATCTTGAGGATTTCCATCGTCCGAATGACAAATGCGATGATGATAACCGGCAGTATATTTGGCAGCACAACCGACCAAAAAATCCGCAACGGCCCCGCCCCCAACATCAGCGCAGCCCGAATCGGATTTTGCGGAACGGCGTTCAGACCCGACAGAAGCACCAAAAAGAACAGCGGAGTCCAATGCCAGACCTCGGCGACCACGATGGAGGCAAAGGCGGTGGCATCATGCCGGAACCATTCGATTTGTGGCAGATCGCTCTGCAGGAAAACCCAGCCGATGATCTGATTGACTGGCCCATTTGTCTGAAACAGCATGAACCAGGTGTAGCCAACCACAACCGGCATGATCATCATTGGGCTGAGCAACAAGGAAAACAGGAGTTTCCGAGCCGGAATGGCTTTGAGGAACAGGATAGCCAACCCGAGCCCAAGCAGGAATTCCAGCGACAGGCAGATCACCGCAAAAAGCAATGTACGTCCCAAGGCTCTCAGAAAGCGCGGTTCATAGAGGACGAGCTCCTCGTAGTTGAAATAGCTGGCAAATTCGGCCTCCCAGAGGGATCCGAAGGTCGGCTGCCAATTGGTCAGGCTGATCCAGAGTTCCAGCAGGAAGGGAAAGACCATCATGCCCATCAGCAGGATTTGTGATGGGATGATCAGAAGAAGTGGGAGGGTCTTGGGATCATTAGGGTCGCGCCTGAACAAGCCGGGGGAGGGAGGTGCCCTATCCGGCACCTCTTGTGTTGTTGTCTCGGTCATTTGGTCTGTCTCCCACTCAGGCCCAAGAGTGGACGCCATGACGCGCCTTGATCTTTTCCGGGAAAGTCCGCGCCAGCGAATGCCAGGATTGAATCTGACGCTCTTTGCCCATGCGGCGGGTGATCCGCGCCATCTCTGTGGCGGCGTCATTCATCGCTTCTTCTGCGCTTTTCTTGCCCAGCACTGCTTCGACGCAGTTTCTGTCTAGAGCCTCGGAATATTCAAATGTCCCGCGGATCACGAAATCGGGGATTACATCCCCGATCTGATCCCAAGCGGCATCCAGCCAGGCCTGGGTGTATTTCTCCTTCATCGCCGCACCAGGCGATTTGAAGTGATTGGTTCGCGTCGGGTCGAAATAGCCGCCATTCATCGGAATGGCCCGATCCGACACATCCGGTGCCGTATGCCACTGGGCAAAGAGATAGGCCAGTTCCGGGATCGAGGAATGATCATTCACCACATAGAGCCAGCCAAAGGCATTGACCGAGGCGCGGATCAGTTCTCCGTCTACGCGGGTGCCCGGCACCGGGGCGGACAGGAGATTACCGGCAACGGCTTCGGAGATGGCGGGATCATTGTTATAGCGGAAGAAAGAGGGCCAGCTGAAGGTGCTGAAGACATTGCCGATGCCATACTGATTGTAATTTTCAGACCAGCCGTTGGTGAAGGCCTCTTTGGGCAAATAGGCCTCACTGGCAATCAGTTCTTCCAGCGCTGCAATGCCCTCGGGGCTATTGCACAGGGGAGTCATGTCTTTGTCAAAGTAGAGCATGCCCTTCGAGCAGAAGCGCTGCATCCATTGCCACTTGGTGTAAAAGGGCGCGCGGTATTCCAGCGACCCATATTGACCTTTTTCGGGGCGGGTGAAGAATTCGATCAGTTGATCATAGTCTTCCCAAGTGTCAGGTGCTGTAAGGTCGCGCCCATATCTTGACTTGAACGCGGCCTGCTCGACGGGATCTTCCATCCAATCCTTGCGCATATAGAGCGCCCAATTGTCGGCATCGGCATAGAGCGCGCGGTAGCCGCCATCATATTTGCAGCCAAACTCAGAGAAAGGATAGGGGATGCGGTAGGCGCCGTAGTCCAGCTCGGGCTGGTATTTTTCTACATAGGTATCAAGATCCTTAGCAAGCCCCGCCTCGGCGAAATCAGGCAAGGCAAAGACCGGTCCAATGATCAGATCATACTGGCCGGTCTTGGCCACGGCTTCCTGCATAGCTTTTGAGTAGAGCTCGGTATTTGGGACCTCGATCAATTCAACCGCCAGCCCGGTTAGAGATTTCCATTCCTCCAGAAAAGGCGTCAGGTTGCCGCCGGAGCCGCCCGGAATGAGGATGGATATGGATTCTTTGGCCGCGCCCCCGGCCAGAGCAGAAGCTCCCTTGGCTGCCCGGTTGGCGATTTGATGGAATGTATCGGTATTCGCAAAGGCCGTATCGACATGCAGCACTCCGGGCAGTGCTGCCCCCGTCAGGGCCGCCGCGGTGCCTTTCAGGAAACTGCGACGGCCCTGGTTTCTATCTATAGATTGTCTGGTGTTATTCATTTGACGTTCCTCCCTAGTCGTGGAGGCAACGCTACAATTTTAATTTTTTAGATTAATTCACAACTTTCTTAAAAGATTGTTCAGGATTTTTGAAGTGTAGTCTGGATGTCAGGGGTGGACCAAGCTTTCCACTGGGCATGATTGGCATCGATCCACGCAAGCGCAGCTTCGCGCGGGGTCTTCCCATTACAACAAATCTCGCGATCCAATTGTGAAACGAGGTCGTTGCCAAGCTGGATGCGTTCCAGCAAGGCTCTGCCCTGCGAGTTCAGTTTGTGAGCAGCATCCCGCCGCAGCACAAGCGTGGCCTCGTCTTGCCCGCCTAGAAGGCCCAATGGATCTTCCAGTTCGCGCAGGTTGCTCTGGCTGTTCAGCCATTGCGGGTGCCAGAGGGGCACGATCGCCAGATCACCCTCCGTTTCGGTCTCCAAATACGCTGAGGTGCAGTCCTCCAGCGTACCGTTTTCAAAGTGGAACCCTTGCGCATCAAGTTGATAGTCCCGAACCATTCGCCGCGAAAACCGGCTGATGCCTGCTCCGGAACCAATGCCCTGAATGCGTTTGCGGAAAAGTGCGGCAACCTGTGGTTTTGCAAGATCAGAAACTGAGCGAATGGTCTCTGGGGCGCGGTCTGAAATCCCCCAGATACAATAAGGGTGATACATGACAGACAGTTTCTGTAGTTCGTCTGCATATGGTTCGATGTAAGTTCCATGACTGGCAGGAAGCCAAGCGGATACGACAAGATCGACGTCACCTGCTTTTTGCATGGCGTACATGTCTTCGTGCGGGGCTTCCTTTACTTCTATTACATGGCCGGTTCTGGTTAGAAGTTCACAGAGAACGGCCGCTGCCGCCTTGTGAAAGCTCAGGGCAATCTGCCCGACAACCAAAGGTTTGCTCATTTGTCCTGCCCTCTGGTCAATCCGCGACTTCCGCCCAAAGGACCACGAGAGTGGCGCAGTTCAGGCACATTGCGGGATCGGAGTAAATCATGCGCGTATGACGACCATTGGCCCCAAAAACCGCATTGATCAGATCAGAGGCACCATTCAAAGCTGCGGGCTGTTCGGTGAAGTCACCTGTGGTGTGGGCCGTGCCTTCCACGCGTACGATCCGCTTAATTCGGTTCAGTTCCCCAACTGCAGATTTCAGTTGTGCGATCCCGTTGAGTGCCGACAGGCGAAATGCCTCATACCCATCCTGAAGGCTCAACTCTGCTCCCATTTTTCCGATGTATTTTAGATCGCCATCAATCCAAGGCAGTTGCCCCGAAGTGTAGATGATATTGCCAACACGCACCCAAGGTTCATACGCACCAACGGCGCTAGGGACTGGTGGTAGCGTCAACCCCATATCCGCAAGGCGTTGTTCCGGTGTTTCTTTTCCTGCGGGCTGGGTTCCCTTTTCAAGAGACATAGTTTCCTCCCTATTGTTGTTGATGTGAGTGCCAACAGGAAGAGATCAAAACAATCGTTCAGTTCGGAAATCACAATTTGTCGGATTTGAAGAATGGAGGAGGTGAGCGCCTCCCCCAATCTCAAGATTTTAGTAGGTCACGGAGATCTTGCCGATTGTAGCGCCGGTTTCGATGGATTGATGAGCCGCCTTGAAAGATGCGGCGCTCAGCCCTGAGAACTCCTGTGTAACGGTTGGGCGCAGTTGGCCTGTTTCAGCGAGGTCTGTAATCTGAGAGAGGATCTCTCCCTGCCGCGGCAGATCAGTTGTGCCGAACAATGATCGCGTGAACATAAGCTCCCAAACGAAAGTTACCGACTTGCCCTGAAGTTTTGAGAGATCAACACCTCCATCAAACTCAACAATGGCACCGATTGTACCCTGGGGAGCAATGAGGTCCGCCATAGCCTCCCAATGCCCTTTGGTGTCTGCTGCGTTGAAAATACCATCGACATTCTCAAAACCAAGGTCGCGCACGGATGACACTAGATCGCGGTGATCAGCCACATGATCCGCGCCCAGATGCTGAACCCAGTCGCGGGTTGCTCGCCGTGACGCAGTTGCGATGACTGTCATGTTTGTCAGGGCTTTTGCGAGCTGGATCATGGTTGAGCCGACACCACCTGCTCCGCCGATAATGAGCAGCGTGCCGCTCTGGCCCTTGGACAGTTTCATGCGATCAAACAGCGCTTCATAAGCCGTCAAGGAGACCAGAGGCAGGGCTGCGGCTTCTGCATTTGTTAGGGCTTGCGGAGCTTTTGCGGCAATCCTGGCATCCACTGCCTGATACTCTGCATAAGAGCCATCGCGGGTTACATCGCCTGCATAAAACACGCGATCCCCAAGCGCAAACCCTGTTACCGACGAACCTATTGCTGCGATGGTTCCTACTGCGTCATATCCGAGGATCCGTGGGGTTTCCCTATCTTGATCCTGCGCAGACCGAATGCGGATTTTAGCATCCGCGGGGTTCACGGAAACGGCATCAATCCGCACGATCAAATCGTGTTCAAGTGGTTTGGGCTTGGGTACTTGGTACTCTTTCAGGGAATCGGGGTGATCGATGGGGTGAGAGCGGGTAAATCCAACGGCTTTCATTTGGTGTCCTCTTCGTTGCTGTTTTGGATGTAGGCAACGTTCAGCGCAGGATAATCTCGGAGGAACCCAAGTCAGATTTTGGATATATCAAACAGTCTTTCCAAGGCCGGTTTTGCGAAACCGCTCCTCAAGAAAGCTGGTAAATGCCTGAACCCTCGGTGGAGTGGTTCGGCTGGTAGGGCGGACTGCCCATACTTGCCATTCCGGTGAAACGGTATGACTGGGCAAGACACGTATCAACTGCTTGGTACTTAAGTGGTCTGATATGTCCCAGATGGATTTGAGCCCGATCCCCATCCCCTGAAGCGTGGTATCGGTCACAGCCTCGCCAAAGTTTGTGGTGAAGTTTCCGCCGACACGTACTTCGGTTATATTTCCGGCCTCATCTTTGAGTGCCCAGTTTCGCGTTTCGCCAAGCACGATGCAGCGGTGTGATTTCAGGTCGGAAGGCTGCTGTGGGACGCCGAACTTCTCCAGATAGTCCGGCGATGCGACAAGCAGCCGTGGATTAGGCGCAAGTTTGCGGGCCAACAGCGTTGATGAGTTCAGCATCCCAACCCGGATTGCCAGATCATACCCCTGCTCAACGATGTCGATGATGGAATCACTAAGGTCGAGCTTTAGCGTGACATCTGGATATTGCTTAAGGAATTCGCCGATATGAGGGACAATCTGTGAGCGCCCGAAAGACGCCGACGTGGTCACGCGCAGTTCGCCTGCAACCTGTCCTTTGACCGTGGAAACCGCTGCTCTTGCTTCTTCGACGCTATCGAGAACCCTTTGCGCATGCTCCAGAAATAGCTCTCCGTCCGGGGTAAGCGATACTGCGCGGGTTGTCCGGTTGAGAAGCTTGGTTCCAAGATCCGCTTCGAGTATCTGGATCCGCTGGGTCGTCGCTGTTGGCGATAGTCGGAACTCTTCGCCCGCCCGCCCAAGCGCTCCAAGGGCGGCTACCCGGATGAAAAGCTCTAGTGATTTCAGATCAAAGGCCATTCTTCGAACTATCCAAATAAAAGCGAAAAAAATCAATACAATTATTTGCATAAACGGTATGATTCCAGATGGTAAATTTTATTTTCGCCAATATTGCCAGAGCGGCTAGAGCACATTCTTTCCGAGCAGGCTGGGCGCGGGGCAAATCAGATGTAGTCGGGTTTGGCTGTCAGGTGTCGCATGTATTTCAGACACTCTGCAGCATCCCGGTAGGTTCGATCGCGTAAGGTGCCGCTGTGTCATTATGAAGTAGCGGAGAATTGGGAAGCCGGTGAAATTCCGGCACTGCCCCCGCAACGGTAATGAAGGTCAGGTGTGGCAAAAACCACTGGGACGAGGATCCCGGGAAGGTGCCGCAACCGGGTGCATACCCCTTCTGAGTCCGGAAACCAGCCTTGCGCATATGTCAAACTGCGGGTGGCAGTGGGGGCGAAGATGTCGGTCGTGGTCCTCGCCAGCGCTCGATCTGCCCTCCTGTTCAACCGCTCCAGCGAACTGCCGCGGGGTTGCGGCATAGGAGAGAAAAGATGCTCCTCGATAGCGAGATTCTGGCCAAACTGATGGGCCGCCAAAAGAGCCATTCCTTGGAACAGGCATTCTATACCGATCCGGGTGTGTACGATCTGGACTTGCGCCAGATCTTCTACCGTGAATGGTTGTTTGCAATCCCGGCCTGCGAGATCCCCAAACCGGGCAACTTTGTGACGCAGCAAGTCGGCGCATACAGCGTTGTGATCGTACGTGGAACGGACGGCGTTGTCCGGGCGTTTCATAACGCTTGTCGCCACCGCGGATCGGTTGTGTGCAAGGCCAAGAAGGGGACCTCGCCCAAGCTGGTTTGCCCCTATCATCAATGGACCTACGAGCTGGATGGATCGCTTCTGTGGGCACGAGACATGGGCTCGGATTTCGATCCCAAAGAACACAGTCTGCGCAGCGTGCACTGCCGCGAGCTTGAGGGGCTGATCTATATTTGCCTGGCCGATGACGCTCCGAATTTTGAAACATTTGCCGACACTGCGGGCGCATATCTGGCACCACATGATTTGGGCAATGCCAAAGTCGCGTTTGAAAGTTCGATTATCGAGAACGGAAACTGGAAACTGGTCTGGGAAAACAACCGCGAATGCTATCACTGCGCAGGCAACCACCCGTCGCTGTGCCGTACTTATCCCGAGGACCCTTCGGTCACAGGGATATCGGCGGAAGGCGTTTCGCCACAGGTGCAGTCCCACTGGGACCGGAACGAGGCAGCAGGCATTCCCGCCCGCTTCCAACTGGACAAAGGTGGTCAGTTCCGCGTGGCGCGCATGCCGCTTTTGGATGGGGCGATCAGCTATACGATGGATGGAACGCCCGCCGTATCCAAATCGCTCGGGCGCATTCCCTTCGCCGATGCAGGGCCGTTGGTACAGTTTCACTACCCGACGACATGGAACCACTTCCTGCCGGACCATTCCATCGTGTTCCGCGTTACGCCGATCAGTCCGACGGAGACCGAAGTCACCACCAAATGGCTGGTCCACAAAGACGCGAAGGAGGGCGTGGACTATGACCTGCAACGCCTGACCGAGGTTTGGATTGCCACCAATGACGAAGACCGGATTGTGGTAGAGGATAACCAAAAAGGTATCAATTCGCCCGTCTATACACCGGGTCCATATTCCCCGACCCACGAAGATGGCGTGATCCAATTTGTTGACTGGTATGCCAGCCACCTGACGCGCTGTCTGACCGGGCGCAACCTGATCGCTGCGGAGTAAGGCGCATGAACGATATGACTCCTAGCGCGGCACTTTGGTCGGACAGCGAGCTTCTCGAATGTGTCTCGGTGGTCCCTGAGATGCCCAACACCGCCAGTTTTTCGTTTCGCGCCCCGTCGGGCGCACTGTTCGCCTATGAGGCAGGCCAGTTCCTAACGCTGGAAATTCCAGCGCCCAACGAACCCGGTGGCGTGGTGCACCGCACCTACACGATTTCGTCCTCGCCCTCGCGTCCCCGCCTGATCACTATCACGGCCAAGGCGCAGCCCGACAGTATCGGCACGCGTTGGATGCTGGCCAACCTGAAGCCCGGTATGATGTTGAAAGCCATTGGTCCGGCCGGCCTGTTCACCAATGCGCGGAGCACGGCGAAGAAGTTCCTATTCATTTCTGCTGGGTCGGGCATCACACCGATGATGTCGATGACAACTTGCATGTGGGACGAAGGCCGTGATCTGGACATCGTTTTCATCAACTGCGCCAAGCGCCCGTCTGAAATCATCTTCCGCCAACGCCTTGAGCAGATGGCCAGTCGCACCGATAGTCTGGACCTGAAATTCGTCGTCGAGGAAGCGGACCGTTATCGCCCATGGGCTGGCTATATGGGGCAGTTTAATCAGCTGATGCTCGGCCTGATGGCGCCGGATTATCTGGATCGCGAAGTTTACTGCTGTGGCCCTGAACCCTTCATGCAAGCAGTACGCGAGGCGCTTGTGGGGCTTGGCTTTGACATGGACAACTACCATCAGGAGAGCTTTGGCGCCCCAGTCGAGACCAAGGAAGAAGCACCCGAGCTGGACGATGTAGTCCCTGACGGCGCCACCGCCGCCGAGCTGCATTTTACCACCTCGGACGTAATCCACAAATGTACGGAAACGGACACGGTGCTGGCCGCCGCAAAGGCGGCCGGGCTGAACATTCCGTCAGGTTGTACTTTTGGTGTTTGCGGCACCTGCAAGGTTAAGAAAACTGAAGGCGAGGTCCATATGGTCCACAATGGCGGCATCTCGGAGGAGGATATCGAGGCTGGCTACATTCTTGCCTGTTGTTCGAACCCACTCGGCAAAGTTGCGGTCGAGATCTGAACGAAAAGGGCGATCGGATGGGTCGCCCTCTCCATTGAAAGAGGCTTAGAATGCTGCAGAGGTTTTCTGAAAACGGCAGTAGAACCCGTTCGCCTACGCTATCCCGTGACTATCGTGACTGACGAAGCGTTTGCCTATCGGCGTGTCATTCACGGAGTAAATCGTCGCCATGACCCGCACATAGGTAGCGGTCAGCAGGTTGATCGGCAAAAGCCAGGCGAGGGCGAGAAGCGCACGAAGTTCGCTAAGAGTATAGGGATTTTGACTACATCAACGCAGGCAAACACCGCGAGATGAACCTTTCCGATCATCAAAGCCGCTCAAGATTGAAACAGGGGACGGGGTTGCGGATATGGGATGGGAGATGATGCGTGAGCGCGAGTTAAACCGCGTGGAAAGCCAGCCTCTGGTCGCTTCGGCCATGATAGATGTTTCGCTGCTGACATCGGTCGAATTTCCCGAGCGAACTATCTAACGGATGTGAAAGAAACAGGAACTGACTCTGGCCATGTTGTTTGAGTGTGCAGAGCTTTGATTTTTATCGAGAAAACGAAGGCATCGGGGGTTTGACGTGATCAATCTCGCGCATAGCACGCCAATAGTGGTAGAGACCCCAAATGCCCATGATCTGAATGGTGGATAATGAGTATCTTAAGCCGTTCTGGCCGTGGCTGGCGAACAAGGTCTCACTGGCCAGACCAATTACCGTTGGGCCAATGCCAACGCCAACGCAGTTGAAGCCAAACAGAAATATCGCTGTTCCCATAGGGCGCAGTTCTTCCGGCAAACGGTCGTGCAGATAAGCGAAGGTGGGTCCCCAATATACAGCACTCACGGTTGCTGCGAAGGCGAAACTGATCAAGGCTAATGGTGTCGAGCTAATCAGAAAGAATATCCATATCAGTGGCTTAGATAGCAGGACGGCAAGGATGATTATTCCTATGCGCCATCGTGGATTTCTCGTCCCCCATATATCTGCCAGCTGACCAGAATACCATGTGCCAAATCCACCGATGATCCCTGTGGTCAAGGCCAGATAGATACCGGTTTGCGCCGGGGTCATTCCGTGGGTTCGGATGATGAACGTTGGCAACCAGGTTAAAACGCCAAAGGTCACGATGCCGATCAATGCCAGACCGCAGAATGCATGAAAGAGACCTCGGTCATTCCATATGAGGTAACACGTTCTGCGAAAAACGGCTGGATCTGCGGTAGCTTTCTGCTCCGACTGAGATTTGCGAACATCTGGGGTCGTGTATCTCAGAAGCAGAGCCAGGATTAGACCGGGAAAGCCTGCCAAGACGAAGGCCCACCGCCAACCGAACAACTGTCCGACGATGCCTCCAACGAGGAACGCCAACAAAACTCCAACATTCGCCCCAGTCGCGAAAAATGCCAGAGCCGATGTACGTGTCTCATGCGGGAACCGATCTGAAATCATCGCATGGGCCGGTGCCACCGCACCTGCTTCACCTAACCCAACACCCAATCGCGCAAGAACAAGATGCGTAAAATTCTGTGCTACCGACATCGTCAGAGTTAGGAGGCTCCAGACAATGGCTGAAGTTGCAACGATGTTTCGCTTGTTTCCTCGGGCAGCCAATCGCGCAATTGGGAATCCAGCAAGCAGAAACATTGCCGCGAAAACCATCCCAGAAAGGAGACCAAGCTGCGTATCGGACAGAGTAAATTCTTGGCCAATAGCGTCCAGCGAGATGCTCAAAATATGGCGGTCCATATGTGCGACGGCAAAAATTGCAGTCAGCAAGAACAACAGGTTTCCATGTGGTTCCGGCTTCAAGATATTAACCCGTATTCATGAGATCATCTGTTGTTGATACAAGCTCAAGATACAAAAGATCAATCGATGGTTTTGAGCTACTCCCTAATCTTTGGACAGGATCTGGCGTAATTTAAGCTATTCTCTGCTCCTGCTGATCGGGTTGGTTTTCTTCTTTTCGCAGCCAATAGACCACGGTTGGCGGTCTGCCGCCAAGTGCGGAATGGGGGCGTTTGCGGTTATAGAAGTCGATCCATTTTCCGACGCCCGCCTTCGCCTCTGATCCAGTCTCCCAGGCGTGCAGGTATACCCACTCGTATTTCAGGCTCCGCCAGAGCCGCTCGATGAAGATGTTATCGAGGAACCCTCCCTTGCCATCCATCGATATCCGCAGGCCGGATCGGCGCAAGCGATCCGTCCAAGCGAACGACGTGAACTGGCTGCCCTGATAGGTGTTCATGATCTCGGGCGGTCCGAACCTGGCGATAGCCTCGTTCAGCGCATCCACGCAGAAGCCCGCCTCCAGCGTGTTCGAGATGCGCTAGGCCAGCACTTTGCGTGTGTGCCAGTCCATGATGGCGACCAGATATAGAAAGCCCCTGCGCATTGGCAAATACGTTATGTCAGCACACCAGACCTGCTTGGGGCGCTCCACCCGTAGGCCATGCAGCAGATAGGGATAGGCCTTGTGCTCTTTCGCCGCTTTGCCCCCTCTCGCACTTGCTTTGCATGTGCTGCCGGGCAGCGGGTGTTTGGTTTCTGATAGATTGGCATCAAACCCATCAGCCGCATCAAGCGCCGGATGCGCTTCTCGTTCACCACCCTCTCGGGACATTGCTGCGCAATGCCCTGCTGGGCAGGGGATGGCCGTCGTTTCGCAGGTGCCAAGTCATTTGCCGGACGCCAAAGAACGGTGTTTCCAGAAGCTGCTCGTCGATCTGCCGCATCAGCATCAGGTTCATCGCTGTTTCACCCTTGGGCGTGTAGTAAAACGATGACCGCGAGATCGACAACAGCTTGCACTGCTTGCCAATGGGCAGATTGGCATTGGCAGGCTCGATCATCTTGCGCCTCACTTGCCGGTCCACGATCTGAGCTTTCGAGACAAAAAACCGTTGGCAACGGCCAGCTCCCCAATCGTAGCGTGCAGCTCTTTGACCTGTTCTTCGTCAATCTCCTGGGACTTCCTGCCACCGTGTTCGAACACGCCGGACGTGCCCTTCAGAAGAGCCCGCTTCCAGCTGTGGATCATCGTTGGGTGAACGCCAAACTGGCTCGCCAGCTCAGCAATAGTCCGCTCACCCTTCAAAGCCTCAGGCGCGATTTTTGCTTTGAACTCGGGCGAATGGTTCTTCCGTTTCGACATCTCTGATCTCCTCTTCGTCGAAGATCAGCAGACATGAGCCGCAAGTTTCCTCCAGCTGGCGGAGAGACCTTGGGGTTTGGTTGATGGCCTAATCGAATAATTTGATTTTTGTAGAAAACTACAAAATGGCATTTTCGATAGTGGGAACTTCAATTAGTCTGACGGGCGCACGGAGATGATGCTCCGTAGCCTCTCAACCCAGATACAAGAGGATGGTCCAGATCGAACACCAACTGGTTCAGATTGAGGCTTTTCTTCGTTGGGCATTGCCAACTTGTTTGCCCGTTGGCTTTCGCATAGGCAACCGGGATGAAAATTCCTTCCACGATGCCTGGCCTGAAAGGCTAACGTTTTCCTCGCGGGATCGTCGCCTATGCGGTCTGGGCGTATCATCGTTTTGCGCTCAGCACGGCGGATGTCGAGGATCTTCTTGCCGAACGCTGCGTGGTGGTCAGCCGGGAAACCGTCCGGAACTGGGTGAACTGGTTTGGCCGCCATTTCGCCGATTGCATCAAGCGCGACAGGCCGGGCGCCAGTGATAAATGGCATTTGGGTTAAGTCGTTGTTCCGATCAATGGCGTGAAGTTCTGGCTCTGGCGGGCAGTCCACGCGAATGGGAATGTGCTCGACATTGCTCGTTCAAAAGCAACGTAATGCAAAGGCCGCTAGCCAGTTCCTGAAGCGGCTGATCGACCGGTTTGGCACGTCGCGAGTCGTGATCACCGACAAGCTGCGCAATTACATAAGGCCGCTCCGCAACCTTGCGGCGAATGCTGATCATCGGGCGCATAAGGGCTTGAACAACCGTATCGGAGCATCCCATGGGCCGATACGAAAGCGAGAGAAACTCATGGGGCGGTTCAAGTCACCCGGACAGGCGCAGAGCTTTCTGGCCGCGCATGACCAGATCAACACGATTTTCCGTCCGCGCCGCTATCGTCTTACCGCTAAATCCTATTGCCACGCCGGAGACGATGCCTTTGATCTTTGGAACGGCTACGCACTCGAGATGACCGCCTGACGGGCGCGGATCAGGCCGCATTCAGCCGGGTGCAGATAAGTTGGCAATGCCCTTCAGCTGCTTTGCTGTTGAATGTCCGGTCGCAGCCGGGAGGCAAGTTCTACTGCAGCATTCTTGCCGATGCCGGTCATGCACAGAAGCTGCGTAACGATCTGGTTTTTACTGCTGGCAAGAACATGGCCGTTTGTGATTGCAAGGGCGGCGCCAATCAGCGCATGTGTTGTCAGTCTCCAGACCAGTTCAGCGTCTGATACCTGAAAACGGCCAGCCTGGGACGCGCGGCGCAGGTCCCTGATGGCAAAGGGGCCCATCTTTCTGAACATCGTGTCCGAAATGACTTCGGAGCGATGCAGCAGCTGTTGCCAGCGGGGGTCGCCGGTCGCCGTATCCAGAACGGTTCTGATGCCGAATGCGTAGACCTGCGCAGGATCTTCAAACGTGTCGGTGACTTTTTCGATTCGAAGCGCAAGATCGTGCATCAGAGTTTCGAGTACTGCAATTGCCAGTTCGTCTTTGGATTTGAAATAGCTGTAGACGGTGCCGGCACCGACATCTGCCTTGTGGGCAATCTCGGACATTGTTGCAGCATCCACGCCCCGGGTTGACATGATGTCGCGCGCGGCCTCGATCAGTGCCTGCTTGTTCCGGCGCTGGCGCTTGGCAACCCTGCCTTCTTTTGCTGGGGCTGTTTCGCTCATTTTTGACATCCGCCTGCTGCTTCTCGAATCATATTCATGTTTGAATCCCAGGGCAACTTTTTCCAAAAAAACGCGATGAGGTGAAGCTGAAAAGTTGCTTCATTGGTCCATGAAAAAGTGGCGTGCAAGAGCGTTGGACGTGACGAAATTCTCATAAACACCTGTTCATAAACAAAAAAGACAATGTGTGATCCTGGCTCTTTATCGGTCAATGTTCAAACTTGACTGGTATTCATTTTCGACCTACCGTCATGTTGAGGAGCGATTAACCGTGCCTGAGGTGGTGTTCAGGGTGGTTGATCAGCAAAGGGAATTGGGAGGAGATGAAGATGGCACATCCCGTGGCCAGCACTGAGTGCGATGCTGATGTTGCAATTGTTGGAGCAGGTCCGGTTGGAACCATGCTCGCAATTCTGCTGGGCCAAAAAGGCAAGAAGGTCACGCTGGTCGAACGTTGGACGACGCACTATGGCCTGCCGCGTGCGGTGACCTACGATCACGAAATTGCGCGTATTCTGGCGTCACTGGGGATCGACTCCGAGACCGACCCGGCGATCAATTGCCATGACGAGCTGTACTACTGGCGCAACCGTGACGGCAAAGACCTGCAAATTGTTGACTGGCAGAGCCAATCGGCCAGCGGTTGGCGGGTGCGCTACTGGTTCAACCAGCCCCTGCTGGAAAAGCGTCTTTTGAAAATTGCTGGCGACATTCCCGCAATCACAATCTTGCGCGGCTGGGACGGAATAGCGCTGGAGCAGGACGATGACGGCGTCTCTCTTTCTCTGAAGCAGAACCCGGAGGAATTCGGGCCGGATGGCGAGCGGAAGGAAATCCGGGCCAAATTTGTTGTCGGCACCGATGGTGCAAACAGCTTTGTCCGGGAAAGCCTGGGGATCGAGAACGAGGATAAGGGCTATTTCTTTGACTGGCTCATCCTGGATATGCTGCCGGGCTTTGATTATTGCGCGTCGCGCCCGAATGATCCGGCGCAGTGGCAGCTGTGCGACCCGGCCCGCCCGACAACAATCGTGCCGGGTGGTCCGGGGCCGGTCGAAGGCGGCCCAGACCGCCGCCGCTGGGAATTCATGGTCTTGCCGGGCGAGTCTGTAGAAGATGTGCAGAAAGAAGAAAACGCATGGAAGCTGTTGCAGCCCTGGGGGCTGACGCCCGAGAACTCTGAACTGGAGCGGGCGGCTGTTTACCGGTTTCAGGCGCGTTGGGCCAAAACATGGCGCCGGGGCCGGTGCCTGATCGGCGGCGACGCGGCCCACCTGATGCCGCCGTTTGCCGGTGAAGGCATGTGTGCGGGTTTGCGCGACGCAGTGGCCATGAGCTGGCGCCTGAATGCGATCCTGGAAGGCAAGACCGGTCTGGAGGTGCTGGAAAGCTACTCGACCGAGCGGATCGAGCACGCTAAGCACTATATCAACTTCAGTCAGGAACTGGGCAGCATCATCTGCATCAGTGACGAGAAGGAAGCCGCCGACCGCGACGCGCATATGATTGCCGATCTTGCGGCGCGCGACAACAAGCCGGTACCGACCGATATCTGCCATCTGGGGCAGGGGGCCTGGTGTGATGAAAGTGCACATGCTGGCGAGCTGTCTGTGCAGGGTGTGGTTGAGCACAAAGGCCTCAAAGGCCGGTTCGATCAGGTCGTTGGCCAGGGCTGGGTTTTGATCGGCTATAAGTCAGATCCGCTTGCCGCACTGACCAGGGCGCAGCTCGCCCAGTTGAGCAAGCTGGACGGGTTTGGTGTGCAGGTCGATGCCCCTGGCGGCGCGCATGACGTGATCGATACTGAGGGAACCTATAAGGCTTGGCTGGATGATATCGACGCCAAGTACGTTCTGGTGCGCCCGGACTTCTATGTGGCGCTCACCGCCAACACGCCTGAGAACCTGCAGTCGCGTTTTGACAAGATGATGGCGGCCCTGCATCTGGATACGGCAGCTGCCGTGGCCGCTGAGTGAGGCAGAGCAAAATGAGGTCTGCCTTTACATTCAACGCAAACCCGGCCCGGATAGTTTTCGGGCTGGGCGCCTCAGCCAATGTTGCGGCAGAGGTCAGCGGACTGGGGTGCAGCCGTGCTCTGGTTCTGTCGACGCCGTTTCAGGCCGAAGATGCCGGAAAGTTGGCTGCCGACCTTGGTGCAATGGCCGTTGGCGTCTTTTCTGAGGCGGCAATGCATACGCCTGTGGATGTCACAGAGAAGGCAATGGCAGCCTTTGAGGCCGCAGGTGCCGACTGCGTGATTGCATTGGGCGGAGGATCAACGATTGGCCTGGGCAAGGCCATTGCGTACCGGAATGATGCGCCGCAGGTGGTGATTGCCACGACCTATGCCGGTTCCGAAGTCACGCCGATTTTGGGGCAGACCGAAAATGGTTTGAAGACCACGGTCCGGGACGCCAAAATCCTGCCGGAAGTTGTAATCTACGACCCCAATCTTACGGTTGGGCTGCCTGTTCCAATGAGCGTCACATCCGGCTTGAACGCCATGGCGCATGCGGTTGAGGCTGTCTATGCAGAAAACCGTAATCCTGTGACAACGCTGATGGCGGTCGAGGGGGTGCGCGCGCTGCGAGATGCCTTGCCGGGGATCGTTGCAGATCCGTCGAACATCGAAGCGCGCAGTGAGGCACTCTATGGGGCGTGGTTGTGCGGTACCGTGCTTGGTACCGTCGGAATGGCCCTGCATCACAAGATCTGCCACACGCTTGGCGGCACGTTTGATCTGCCGCACGCTGAAACCCACGCAATCATGCTGCCGCATTCGGCGGCCTATAACGCGCCGGCGGCAGCCCGCGAAATGCAACCGCTTGCGGACCTGTTTGGAGGCTCCATCGGCGGCGGAATGTGGGACTTTGCAAAATCCCTGAACGCGCCGCTGGCGCTGCGTGATCTGCAGGTTCAGGAAGCTGATTTGGACCGGGCGGCTGATATCGCAACCCAGAATCCATATTGGAACCCCCGTCCGATTGAACGCCAGGCCATCCGGGAATTGTTGCAGCGGGCCTTTGAGGGGAGCCGGCCCGAGTAACAGCCTGACAAACCGTCATACGCATCAGGGAGGAAACCAAAATGCTGACACGACGCACACTCTTGAAGACAGGCGCTGCTGCCGGGGCGACGGCATTAGCAATGCCAGCACTTGCCAAGGGCGGCACAGTCAAAATCGGCTATGTCAGCCCGCAATCGGGGCCGCTTAGCGCGTTTTCTGAAGCTGACGCCTATGTCATCGAGCAGTTCAAAAAGACCAGCGCGGCTAATGGGTTGAATGTGGAGGTGATTGTCAAGGACAGCCAGTCCAACCCCAACCGTGCTGCCGAGGTCGCACGGGAGCTGATCGTTCGGGACGAGGTCAATCTGATCTGCGTGGCATCGACACCTGAAACGACCAACCCGGTCTGCACAATTGCCGAAGCCGAGGAAATCCCGGTCATCTCGTCGGTGGCCCCGTGGCAACCCTGGTTTATTGGCCAGCAGGGCAATCCCGGCGATCCGTCCAGCTGGCAGGAATTCGACTATGTCTACCACTTCTTTTGGGGGCTGGAGGACAATGTTTCGGTGTTTCTCAACATGTGGAACAGCATCGAAAGCAACAAGGTGCTTGGCGCACTGTGGCCCAATGACGGTGATGGAAATGCCTGGGCGAGCGGGGTCGGCATGCCGCCGGCCGCTGAGAGCGCTGGCTACCAGCTGATTGATCCGGGCCGCTATCAGAACCTGACCGACGATTTCAGCGCGCAGATCAACGCTTACAAGAACGCAGGGGCGGATATCTTTACTGGGATCCCGATCCCTCCTGATTTCACCACGTTCTGGACCCAAGCAAAACAGCAGGGGTACAATCCAAAGCTGGCCTCGATTGCCAAGGCGCTTCTGTTCCCTGAAAGTGTTCAGCAGCTTGGGGATCTTGGGAACAACCTGACTTGCGAAGTCTATTGGACCCCATCCTTCCCGTTCACATCCTCGCTGACAGGCGAAAGCAGCGCTGATTTGGCCGCTGGATTTGAGGCGGCGGCAAAGCGCCAGTGGACCCAGCCTGTCGGCTTTACGCATGCGTTGTTCGAAGTGGCAGCCAATGCCATCCAGCGCACAGAGGATCCCACGGACGGGGATGCGCTGGCTGAAGCGATTGCGTCGACTGACCTGAACACGGTGGTTGGCCATATCGGCTGGGGCAAGGACAACCTGCCGCCCTTTGCACAGAAGAACGTGGCCAAGACGCCGCTGGTGGGCGGTCAGTGGCGCCGCAAGGACAGCGGTGATTTTGAGCTGCTGATTGTCGAGAACGGCAATGCGCCTGAAATCCCGCTGGATGGCACGCTGGAAACGCTCACCTAAGGCCGGTGGCACCGGAGCAAACCGCACCGGTGCCCATTCTCATGTTCGGAGGCGTGCATGTCGATCCTGACGCTAAAATCTGTTTCCAAATCCTTTGGCGCGCTGAAAGTCACGGACGGCGTGTCCCTGGAGGTTCAAACCGGGGAAGCCCTGGGCATTATCGGTCCCAACGGCGCCGGAAAATCGACACTGTTCAACCTGATTGCCGGCAACATCAAACCGGATGAGGGGCAGATTCTTCTGGATGGGACGGACGTTTCGCATTGGTCGCCGATGGAGCGGGTGCAGGCAGGAGTTGGACGCTCTTTTCAGATCCCCCAGCCGTTCAATCATCTGAGCGTGTTCGAGAACCTTATGGTCGCGGCTCAGTTCGGCGGAGCGCACCGCGGCAGCGAGGCCAGTGAGTTCTGCATGTCGATCCTGGAAAAAACCGGACTTGCGCCTAGTGCGCGGGACATGGCTGGCGGGCTATCGCTGCTTCAGCGCAAGCGCCTGGAGCTGGCCCGGGCGATGGCAACATCGCCAAAGCTGATCCTGCTGGATGAAATCGCTGGAGGGCTGACAGATGGCGAATGCGGCGACCTGATCAAGACCATCAAGGACATCCATAGCCAGGGCACGTCCATTATCTGGATTGAACATGTGCTGCACGCGCTGACGTCGGTGGTGGACCGGCTGATGGTGCTGAACTTTGGCGAAAATATCATGGTTGGCGGCATTTACGAAGTGATGAACGCCCCGGCTGTCCGGGAAATCTATTTGGGACTCGAAGTATGATGGAGCCGATTTTATCCACTCACGGACTCACGGCGCATTACGGTGATTTCCAAGCCCTGTTTGGCGTCGATATCGACGTCAAACAGGGTGAAACTATCGCCATTATCGGAGCCAACGGGGCCGGGAAGTCCACGTTGATGCGCGCGATAACCGGGCTTTTGAAGACCGCCCCGGATGCGATCAGGTTGCAGGGTGAAAGCATCGGGGGCTTGTCCGCGCCTGAAGTGTTGGGCAGGGGTATTTCCATGGTACCTGAGGGCCGCAGGTTGTTTCCCTCGCTGACCGTAGAGGAAAACCTGCTGATCGGCGCGCATACCCGCACAGGCAACGGGGTTTGGAATCTGGAGACTGTTTACGATATCGTACCAGCCCTCAAAGACCGTCGAAACCATCCGGGCACAGCGCTGTCGGGCGGGCAGCAGCAGATGGTGGCGATCGGGCGGGCGCTGATGTCGAACCCCGAGGTTCTGTTGTGTGACGAATTGAGCCTGGGTCTGGCACCGGTGGTGATCAAGGAGATCTACGCCTCCTTTCCGAAAATCAAAGAACGCGGGGCCTCTGTGGTGGTTGTCGAACAGGACATCGGTCAGGCGATGAAGGTCGCCGACCGTGTGTACTGCATGATGGAAGGCAGGGTCACCTTGCAGGGGCGCCCAGATGAGCTGTCCCGCGACGAGATCCATAACGCATATTTTGGAGTGAGCGCATGATTGTCATCGATACAATTGTCCAAGGCGTTCTGCTCGGGGGCCTGTATGCGCTATTTGCGGCTGGTCTAAGTCTGGTTTTTGGTGTCATGCGGCTTGTGAATCTGGCGCATGGCGATCTGATCGTCCTTGCTGCCTTTGTCATTCTGTCCATCGCAACTGCGTTGAACCTCAGCCCCTTTGTTGCTTTGCTTCTTGCCTGTCCAGTGATGTTTGCGGTGGGATGGGGATTGCAGACCTATCTGCTGAATCGGGTGCTGGGAGAAGATATCCTGCCGCCCTTGCTGGTGACGTTCGGTCTCTCTGTGGTGATCCAGAATGGATTGTTGGAGCTGTTCTCTGCTGACAGTCAAAAGTTGACCGCCGGGGCGATCGAGGCGCAATCCGTGAGCCTAGGCCCGGTAACAGTCGGGGTGATGCCGCTTCTGACGTTTGTGTCCGCTGTCGCCGTGATCTTTGCGCTCAACCAGATCTTTTACCGGACCAAATTGGGCCGCGCCTTCCGCGCAACTTCGGATGATCGTGAAACGGTTGGCCTGATGGGCATACGCCCGAACAACGTGTTTGCGGTGGCCACAGGCATTGCAATGGTGGTTGCAACAATCGCCGCCCTTTACCTTGGTATCCGTGCCAATTTCGACCCGAGCATTGGACCGGCCCGCCTGCTCTATGCCTTTGAGGCGGTCATTATCGGCGGTCTTGGGTCGCTGTGGGGCACGCTGGCTGGCGGGGTGATTATCGGCGTTGCCCAGGCCCTGGGCGCAGCGATCAATCCCGAATGGCAAATCCTGTCCGGGCATATCGCCTTTATTGCCGTCCTTCTTGTTCGCCCGCGCGGACTGTTCCCCCGTGCAAATGACTGAGGTGGCTGCAATGTCCAATCCTAGGAATATTACCCGTGTTCTGCAGCTGGCTGGTTTGGCCGGGGTCGTTCTGTTGTTTCTGGTGCCGGTCATCGGATCGCGTGCACTGGTTCAGGATCTGTTCGGGGTGCTGACACTTTTGATCCTGGCGCAAAATTGGAATTTGCTGGCAGGTTTTGCCGGGCTGGTGTCCGTTGGACAGCAGGCGTTTGTCGGTGTCGGGGCATATGCCATGTTTGCCTGCGTTATCCTGCTGGGAATGGACCCTTTGGTCGGGATTGTGGTCGGCGGCATTGCCGCCATGCTGCTGGCAATCCCGATGGCATTCTTTTCGTTCCGACTGGCTGGTGCCTATTTTGCGATCGGCACATGGGTCGTCGCGGAGGTCACCCGTCTCTGCCTCGCCCAATGGAAAGCCCTTGGAGGCGGGACCGGGACCTCGCTGCCCAAAGGCACCACCAAGGCTATGACAGGGGTGCCTGAAATCAAGGCCTGGCTCGGCGGCAGCTCTTCTGCGGCGTCTGATGCCTTGACTTATTGGCTTGCTCTGAGCCTCGCGCTTGCAACGCTCGCAGCAGCATATTGGTTCCTGAAATCCCGGATGGGTCTTGGGTTGCAGGCGTTGCGCGACAATGAGGAAGCCGCGCGCTCTGTCGGGGTGAATCCGATCCGTCTGAAGGCCTGGGTCTTCATGCTTACAGCATTTGGAGCCGGTTTGTGCGGTGCACTTCTTTTCATTCAGATCACACGCGTCACCCCCGAGGCCGCCTTTTCGGTCGTGGACTGGACGGCGTTCGTCATCTTCATAACGGTGATTGGCGGGATCGGTACGCTGCCGGGACCAATCGTCGGAGTGATCGTTTTCTATTTCCTGCAACGCACGCTGGCTGATTACGGCACGGTCTACCTGATCGTTTTGGGCTGTCTTGGGATTGCGGTCATGCTGTTCGCGCGGCGTGGCCTATGGGGATTGTTTACGGAAAAAACCGGGATTGAGCTGTTGTCTCTGCGGCAGCTGCCACCCGAGAAAATCCACGCGCGCTGACATACATCAAATAGAGGTATAACCCATGTCCAATTTGGTTGATCTTTCCAAAATTGACTACTTCACTGAAGAGTCATCTGTTGAAGCTGTGCTGGGGCGCAACGGATCAAAGGCGGATGCCCGGCTGGCCCAGATCTGGGCGTCGCTGATACAGCATCTCCACCAGTTCGCCAAAGACGTTGAACTGCGCCAGGACGAATGGGATGTCGCAATCGATTTTCTGACTTCGACGGGGCAGATCTGCGATGAAAACCGGCAGGAATTCATTCTGCTGAGCGATGTCATGGGCTTTTCCATGCTGACAGATGCCATCAACAACCGCCGCCCGGAAGGCGCGACCGAGAATACGGTTCTTGGCCCGTTCCACGTTGAAAACGCACCTGAATACGAGATGGGAGCCAATATTTCCCTGGATGGCAAAGGGCAGTCCTGCCTGTTTGAAGGCCGCGTTGTTGATCTGGACGGAAACCCTGTCGAAGGCGCGCGGATTGATGTCTGGTGTGACAATGAGGATGGCTTTTATGATGTGCAGCAGCCCGGGATTCAGCCGAGGTGGAACAATCGCGGTGTCTTCACCACAGGGACGGACGGTGCGTACCACTTCAAAGGTGTGAAACCGGTCTCCTATCCAATTCCCCACGACGGGCCAGTGGGTAAACTGCTTATCCAGCTTGACCGGCATCCCTATCGACCGGCGCATATGCACTACATGGTCACGGCGCCGGGGTATGAAAAAATTGTGACTCATACCTTTGCGGGGGAGGACGAATATCTGAAATCCGATGCGGTCTTTGGTGTGAAATCGACGCTGGTGGCGCCGTTTGTCGAAAATGAAGGGGGAGATACCAAGTGGCGATCGCCGTTTGATTTTGTGATGGTGCCGGAAAAGTCGGAGGGGTGAGGCAATGACGCAAAAACCTTGCATCATCTGTGTGGCGATCACCGGCTCCTTGCCGCAGAAATCAGACAACCCGGCTGTGCCGATCACAGTTTCGGAACAGATTGAAAGCACACAGGCCGCCTTCGAGGCCGGTGCGTCGATTGCCCATTGCCATGTTCGCAATGATGACGGCACGCCGACATCCGATCCGGAAAGGTTCGGCCGTCTGCTGGAAGGGCTGAATGAACATTGCCCGGGTATGATTGTTCAGTTCTCTACCGGCGGCCGGTCGGGGGCAGGGCGTGAACGCGGCGGCAGTCTTCCGCTTCGGCCCGATATGGCATCTTTGTCGGTCGGGTCCACCAACTTCCCCAACCGGACCTATGACAATCCGCCGGATTTGGTCGAATGGCTGGCGGATGAGATGAAGAAATACTCTGTCACCGCCGAGATCGAGGCTTTTGACCTGAGCCACATTCACCAAGCGGTTGCGATGAGCAAGGCGAACAAGCTTCCTGGAAAACTGTATGTTCAGTTTGTCATGGGGGTCCGGAATTCGATGCCGGCGGACAAGAATGTGTTCAATTACTATGTGAAGACGATGGAACGGCTCGCGCCGGAATCTGAATGGTGTGCCGCAGGTATCGGCCGCCATCAACTGGAGCTGAATGAATGGTCTGTTGCGGCAGGTGGACACGCCCGTACCGGTCTGGAAGACAATATTCGTTTGGACCGGGAAACGCTTGCGCCGTCAAATGCGGCGTTGGTTGCACGAACCGCTGAGGTTTGCCATCGATACTGCCGTCCGGTGGCAACCTGGATGGAAGCCCGGTCGCTTCTGGGCCTTCCGGTTCCTGGCGCGTAGCAGGCAAGCTGCAATTCCGGCCGCGCCCTTGCCAGAAAACTGGCGGGGGCGGCCGTCCGTATCGTGCAGGCAAGCCAGGGGCAGCACTTAATGCAGGACAGCTAAATCATACATTATATGATATGTTTTTGGGAAATTATTGTATTATTATTGTATATGAAACTGGGCCAAGCTTTCCTCCATCATAAGGGTTGGCATAGTTTGCCCGTGCTCCATGGCGCAGATAGCGTGCAGGGAGCCATCGAGCTTTTCCAAGAAACATGAGCCAACCCGACACGGGAGGGATATCTATGTTCGGTAACATCAAGAAACTGGCGATGTGCTTTTTGGGTTCTTTGGCCATTGCAGCCACGGCAGAGGCCCAGAGCATCGGCATCGGGGCCAGCAAACAAGGATCGCAAAACTATGCAGCGAATGCAGGATTTGCAAAGCTTCTGTCAGAAGAACTCGGCTATGACGTGCGTGTTCAGTCGTTTGGCGGCTCGGGTCAGACGATGCCGCTGGTGGATAATTCCCGACTGGATCTGTTGCTGGCGCCTAGCCCAGATTTTTCCGCCGCTGCAGGCGGGACGGGTGCGTTTGAGGGGCGGCAACTGGGCAATCTTCGTCTTGTGGCGGCAATGGGCGGCTCGGCTTATGGGTTCATGGTCAACAAGGCCAGCAGTATGACCATGGTCGCCGACGCCAAGGGCAAATCGATAACCTACGGATACACGGCGCAACCAACTTTGCGGCCTCAGGTCGATGCCATTCTTGCCGGCGGCGGCCTGAGCATTGATGAGATGCAGCTTGATAATGTGCCATCGGTTCCGAATGGCGTGGATGACTTGATTTCCGGGACGGCTGAGGTGGCGTTCTTTGCGCTGGCCGGCGGCAAAACCCGCGAGGCAGATGCAGCCATTGGAATCCGCTGGCTGGGTTTGGAGAACACACCGGAAGCGCTGGCCGGTGTCAGAGAGTTTGTCCCAACGGCTTACATCGATAACGTCCCGGCTGGATCTGCCCCCGGAGTCGAGACCGATACGAACATGATGTTCTACGACTATGTGCTGCTGGCTGGCGCTCATGTTTCGGATGAGACGATCGCCCCCATCGTGGCCTTTATCCACGACAATCCTGAGAAGGTTCGCAGCATCTTCAAAACCTTTGCCCGGTTTGACCCCAGTAAAATGGCACCCGACATGGGCGGCCTCGCGTACCACCCGGCTGCGGCCCAGTATTATCAACAGGCAGGGATGTCGCATTAAGCGCTGCGGGGTCTGGGGTGATGACTGAACCTTCTGAAACCGCTGCGCTGGCATGGGGTAACCAGATTCTGAGAGGGCTGATTGTAGCCCTCTCAGTTAGCTACGCAGCTAACCTGCACCGCTATGCGGGCCTGTCCGTTTACGACGCCCAGCTGCTGGTGGCAGTCTTTGCTCTTGGGCTGGCATCTGGCTTTTTGAGCATGGCTCAGACCGCCACTACCAACGCGGTCAGGCTGGGCTGCGCTTCCATCGCTGCTGCCTGCCTTGCTACCGGCGGGTTCGTCGCGGTGTATTTTGTTCAGTTGTCAATGGATGCTCCGTTTGTGCCGCCACGGCTGGTAGTTATTGGCTGTGTTCTGCTGGGTGCGCTGCTTGTGCTTTTGCGGCGGGCGGCGGGGACCGGGATTCTCATCGTAGTGCTAATATTTTTAGCCTACGGGCTCTGGGGGCATCTTTTCCCCGGCGACCTCCAGAGCCGCCCGACGTACTGGGATGAGCTGGTTATCTACCTCAGTCTGGATGCAAACGGCATTCTCGGGTCGGCGCTGAAGGTGGCGGTCGTCATTGTTGTCCCATATCTTCTATTCGGACAGTTTTTGACCGCCTGCGGTGCGGCAGATTTTTTCAATGACCTGGCGTTGTCAGGGATGGGCCGTTTCCGTGGCGGTCCTGCCAAGGTTGCGGTGTCAGCCTCAGCCCTGTTCGGCTCAATTTCCGGATCTGCCGTTGGTAATGTCGTCGGGACAGGTGTTGTGACAATCCCGATGATGAAAAAATCCGGGTTTCAAAGCAAATATGCAGCAGCTGTCGAGGCGGTCGCGTCGACCGGGGGCCAGCTGGTACCGCCTGTCATGGGGGCCGCTGCATTTATCATGGCGGACTTTATTGGCGTTGATTATTCGGCTGTCATGCTGGCAGCCTTGCCGTCTGCGCTGCTGTATTACTGCGCGATCTTCATCAATGTAGATCTGACCGCTGCGAAACGCGGCGTTGCCAAGGTTGACGAGGCTGAAATCCCAAGCAGTCGCGAGGCTTTGCGTCAGGGGTGGCATTTCATCCTGCCATTTGCGGTGCTGATCTACACCCTGTTCGCCCTGAACATGCGCCCGGAGCGGTCAGCGGTGATTTCCACCCTGGTGCTTTTGGCGGGAAGCTTTGTTTTTGGCTATAAGGGCAGGAGAATTCGCCCTTCCCAGATCCTGGAATCTGTTGCAGCGGCCGGTAAGGCAGCCATCGGATTGATCCTTGTATGCGCTGCGGCGGGCCTGATCATTGGCATTCTAAACATAACCGGTCTGGCATTTAACCTGACGTTGCACATCATTACGGCAAGTGGCGGCAGCCTGTTGGTTCTTGCGCTTATCACGGCGGTGATATCGATTGTGCTGGGTATGGGGATGCCGACTGTTGGGGTCTATATCCTGCTGGCAACGTTGGTTGCTCCGGCGCTGATCGAATACGGGGTGCCGGTGATTTCAGCGCATCTCTTTGTATTCTATTTCGGCTTAATGTCGATGATCACACCGCCTGTGGCGCTAGCGTCTTTTGCGGCGGCGAATATTGCCGACGCGTCTGCCTGGGCGACCAGCAAAGAAGCGATGAAACTGGCCTGGCCTGCCTATTTGGTGCCGTTTTTGTTTTTGTTTGCTCCGGGTTTGATACTGGAAGGTGACCTGCTGTCGGCGCTGTGGGCGATTGCAACGGCATTGGTCGGGATCTTCATGGTAACCGCCAGTTTCGTGGGGTATTTCTTCGGGAAAAGAAGCGGCATGTTCCGTGTCATCTTGGGGATAGGCGGTGCCCTGTGCCTTATTCCATCGGGCCTGCATCCGGCAGCTGTCTGGAGTGATGCTGCCGGCCTGTGTCTGCTGGCGCTGTTTGTTGTAAGTGCAAAACAGAGCCCGCACGGCGCTGCGCAAAAGACTGAATGACAAGATCCGGGAAGCGAAGGAAAATCTGACATGGCAAATACGGTTGACCTCAATTCGGACCTCGGTGAGGGGTTCGGGGCCTGGAAAATGGGTGATGACGCCGCCCTGATGGACATTGTGTCCTCGGCGAATATTGCCTGCGGGTTTCATGCCGGTGATCAGAATATCATGGCGCGTACAATGGAGATTGCGGTTCGAAAGGGGACCGGAATCGGGGCGCATCCGGGCTTTCCGGACCTGGCAGGCTTCGGACGGCGCAGGATGAACTTTTCTGCTGAAGAGCTGAGCAATATGATTGGCTATCAGCTGGGTGCTGCCCAGGCGATGGCGCGGCTTGCCGACGGTTCGGTCCGGCATCTGAAGCTGCATGGCGCTTTGGGCAACATCGCATCGGAAGACATCAGTGTTGCACGGGCCTGTTTCCAGGCGGCCCTGGCGGTCCAGCCGGACATCATTCTGATGGCCATTGCGTCGACCGCCATGGAGCAAGCTGCCAAGGAATTGGACTGCACCTGGGTCGGGGAGATTTATGCTGATCGTGAGTATGAAGAAGACGGGACCCTGGTGGACCGCAAAAAGCCGGGCGCTGTGATTGAGGATGCTGACTATGCGGCCGAGCGGATCTTGAAGATGCTAAAAGATCAGGCTGTCATTACAAAATCTGGAAAACGCCTGCCGTGCCGCGTGGATACGGTCTGTTTGCACGGAGACACCAGTGGTGCATTGGCAATGGGTTCGAAGATCCGAAGCAACCTGATCGATGCAGGTGTTTCCATCAGAATGTTCGGCGCTTGAGCGGTCCTGCCCGCCGCTTTTCAGCTCGCCGCAAAAGTCTCGTGCGGGCTAGCGGCAGACAGCAAGTTCTGCGGATATTTCGAACCGGTTGCCGCCTTGTTCCGAAGAGGCAACCGGAAGGCCTGAAAAACGGGGGTAGTTTTCAGGCCAGTTCTGCGGACAAAGCAGTTGCCCAGCCGTCCAGCCATTCAAGCGCGGCTTCTTCCGGGTAGACGCCGGATTTTGCGTCATGCTCCATCCGGTCGACTAGGCGTTTCGCGCCCAAATCGGCGAAGGTCGCATCAAATGCCTTGCCGCCGCCACAGAATGTCTGTGGATAGTCCTGGCTTCCCAAAGCGATTACGCCATAACGCACATGGGACAAGTTGGGGCGCTCTTTGGTGAGGAATTCATGAAATGGCTTGCCGTTGTCCGGAACTTCGCCCGTTCCGTATGTGGAGCTGCAAATCACTTAGGTGTCTCGCGCATCCAGCATTTTTTGCGATGCTTTTTCCATGCGGACGACACGTGCCTTGTGGCCAAGCTCGTTAAGCTTATCTGCCACTTCGTCTGCGACCATTTCGGCAACACCGCTCATGGAAGCAACAAGAACAACAATAGGATGTTCGCTCATTTTCTTTCTCCCGCCGATTCCACTAATTGGAGTCAGCTCATTCAGATCCGGACGCGCCGGGGTGTTTGTCATTGAAAGCTGCCGAGAGCCCTAGAGTAACCTCCTGAGCCGCTGCCTGGACGTAGATCGACAGCCGCTCCACCATCTGTGTGTTGACCTCGTGTTCGTTGAGGACAAGCGTGATACTGCCGATGATTGACTTGTTGGCAGCAAAGATCGGTGCTGCAATGCCGACTTTCCCTGCGTCGAGCTGCCCGTAAGCGACTACGATCGCGTCATTGCGAATGCGCTTCAAGCTGCGCCGGAATTCCTCCCAGGTGGCACCCAGGCCGGAGGTTGCTATTTCCTTTTCATTTTCAGCATAGATCACCTTGAGATTGCGCCCCGGAATATAGGCGAGCACGACACGCGACGCTGCGCCCAGGAACAGGCCCAAAGGGCGGCCTCTTTCATAGGAAAGAGACTTATCCGGATCGACAAACCCCTCACTGTGCACACACATTACCTGATGGCGGAATTTCCGGCACAACAGAACGGAACCGGCATCGTCGGTTAAGTCCACCAGCCGCCGCATGATCGGCGTTGCGGTTTTGACGAGCTGATCCTGCCGCCTGATCATCCTGTCGAATTCGATGATTGCAGGACCCAGCGTATAAACACCGGGGTTCAGCGCCTCTACAAAGCCTAAAGCACTTAGGCTGTTGAAGTAGCGGTAGGTTGAGCTGCTGGACAGTTCCAGGCGTTTGGTCGCCTCTTCTACCGTCCATTCAGGTTCATCCATGGTGAAAAGCTTCATGACTGATAGAAGTTTATCTGCTGTAGCCATAAAGCGATTCTCCGGATTGCTGAGTGAAAGGAATAGTTAAACGCAGCACAGCCTACCAGTCGTCATCTTCGTCTGCTTCTGCTGTCAGCTCGTCGATGATTTCTTGCCAGCGGTTGCCGGTTGTATCCACTGGTGGATGCTCCTTGCCGCAGGTGTCACAGGTCCGCATGGCCTGATCGCTGTTAAAGGCAGCGGTCGCCCGCAGATACCCTTCTTGCGGCAGTTCTTCGGCGGTGTCCCATGTTACGCGGGCAACCTCCGAGGCACAGCCCTCGCAATACCATGCCACAGCTTCCAGCCCGGCATGTTCTGCCTTGTAGCGGTACAGAATGGTTTCTTCCGAAGGCACGACGCGGTGCGGAATGCGGGCGGGAACGTAAATCATCTCGCCCGGAGTGCCATTCACATAATTCACACTGCTCTGGCGGAACTCGACTTTGGCCGCGCCGGACATCAGCACGATCATTGTGTCTTTCTCGCAGATCAGATGAAACGGCTGAACGCGGTCACTGCGGCTGATGTTGACCTGTGGGTCGACACCTTCCGAGATCGCCGGGTATTCGTCAAAGCAGCCGATCTGCTGAGCGAGTTGGTATGTTTGGTGAAATCGCCTGCGTGGCATCTTTCTTTCTCCTCGCTGAGATCAAGCTGACGTTGCTTCAATGAGCAAATCACGGCAATGCTCACTGGCTTCGTAGTTGGTGTGGTAATTGGTCCAGCCCCAAACATGCATCGGGAACTTGTCGTGCACGTGCCCGCATTTTGAGCAGGTCCGTACGTCAACGCTGTCGTTGTATTCCTTGCCGAACTCAAAACTCTTGAGAAGCGTTTCCAGCGGGGCAAAGTATCCGGGGACCGGGCCGCGGATTTCGTTGTAGTTCTCGACGTCGAACTCGTGATCCAGCATGACGTTCTGGCACTTGTGGCAGTGGAAGGTCAGACCTTCGTGCTGCCGCACACCTTTGGCCGATTGACGCTGAACAACGATCATCAGCATCACATTCTCCGGGTCGCGTTCATTTTCAAAGAAAGAGCCGACATGATGGCTGCGCGGACCCACCATCAAGGTCCCGGTACGCACTGCGGATCCTTTCGAAGCCAGGCAGAGGAAGGTTTCATCTACCGAGTTCGTGTGGTGGAAGTGCCCCATGCCCGCGTCGCCCAAGTCGCCCTGAAACAGGGCGATGCCCGGGACAAGACATTCTTCAGTGACATAGGGGAAGGGGGTTGTCAGTGTTGTGTTTGCAGTCCGTGCAGCGTGGAATGCGTTAGAGGCCAGTGGAGGCCGGTCCGGATCGGGCGGCGCAATGGTCAATTGCTTGCTGTCAGTGCTCATTGGCTATCGTCTCCTGTTGGGTGTCAGAAACGCCGGCATCAAGCCCGGTCAGGCCCGATGATGGAGCCAAGCTTCCAGCCCGCATCAACGTTGCCGTCGATCGTCATCCGGCCGGCCATGAATGCTTCCGTTGGGTCCTTGCTGCCATCGGAAATCTTGCAGAAGTCTCCGAACTTAATATTCACGATTGTTTCTGCGTCGTTGTCTTCGTTCGACACGACATGAGGAACATTCTTGGCGTCAATGAAAATTACGCCATCGTCGCCAAAGTTGAATTTCACAGTATGTCCGAAGCCGCTGTCTTCACCAACGCGCTTGCGCATTTCAGCAGTCATCTCTTCGAGTGTGGGTTTGGTCATTTGATTTCTCCTCCCATTGAAGCCATCTCCCAGATTGGTGCTCCTATCGCCCCTCTGTATGATCACAAATCGCATATTATGGGAAAATTGTCAAACATGAAGTCTAAATTTATTGTTTAGCGCGAAAAATACTGACATAATAGAGCAGCTGATTGTCATCATGCTCGGCCTGCCCAGACCATCACAGTAACCGGCTCTGGAAGCGATGGCCGCAGAGAGGGGTTCTTCGAATCCTGGTTCACGACGGAAAGGGTGGAGCATTGTCTAATAGACGGAAAATCGTGATCGTTGGCGGGGGGCAAGCTGGGGGCCGTGCGGCTCTGGCTGCACGCTCAACTGATCCATCTGCTGATATTACTGTGGTCGCCAAAGAGGCATTTGCCCCCTATGAGAGGCCGATTCTGTCTAAGGCGATGCTGCTGGATGCAGAGACGAAGGTGCCCTATGTTTTCGATGAGGCCGCTGCGCGGGAGCAAGGTATCCAGCTGCGGCTGGGAGAGACTGTCACGCACATTAACCGGGCCGCGAAGATTGCCAGTCTCGAGCAGGGCGGTGACCTTGCCTATGACAGCCTGATTCTTGCCACCGGCAGCAAGCTGAGGCGAATCTCCTTGGAGGGCGCAGATGAGAGTGCGGTTCACTATCTGCGCAGCATGGGGGATTGCATCAAGCTGAGAGAGCAGTTGAACCCGGGCAGGCGCCTGGCGGTTATTGGCGGTGGCTTCATCGGATTGGAAGTCGCGGCCACTGCGCAGAAACTTGGCTGTGCTGTTACAATCGTCGAGGCGGGCGAAACACTGCTGCCGCGGATCGGGTCGCCAGCAGTCAGTGCACGTGTACAGAAATATCATTCTGATAGCGGTGTGCAGTTCCTGTTCGGCGTTCAGGCAAGCGCGTTCAAGGATGGTGGCCTGCAATTGTCTGACGGCACAGTCTTGCCGACGGATATGATACTGGTCGGCATTGGAGTCGACCCTGAAACGTCGTTGGCAGAAGCAGCAGGCTTAAGCATTGAAAACGGGATAAAAACTGACAGTTTCGGACGGACCTCGGACCCGGATGTTTTTGCCATCGGGGATGCGGTGAACCAGATGAACCCAGCCTATGGCCGACATATGCGCCTGGAGTCCTGGGAAAATGCCAATGTTCAAGGCGACGCCGCCGGGCGGTCCGCAGCAGGACAGCTTACGGAGGTTTCGACCACTCCCTGGTTCTGGTCCGATCAGGGCGACCTCAATATCCAGATCCTCGGCATGCTGGATGCGGACAGACCGGCCGTAGAACGCATCAGTGAGGATGGCGGTGTGACGCTTGTCCAGCTGACCGGCAACAAGATCACGGGCGCTGTGACACTCAATCAGGCTCGGGATATGCCGCTGCTGCGCAGAATGATTGCCGATCCGGAGTTTTTCGGCGACGAAGCCACGTTCGCTGATAGCGATGTACCCCTTCGCAAAATAATGAAGGCGGCCCGCCGCTGATTGACTGGTATAGCTTAGCGCGAAGCGAAACCTGAAATGACATAGGGGGCGGAATAGAAATATTCCGCCCTTTTCAGTTTCGAGTGCCTCAATACAGTAGGCGCCGCGTCTTGATAGAGCGCCGGGGCGTTACGCAGGGATCGCGGGTTTTGGCTGTCGCACAAGGCACAACAACCCGATCCAGGAAAGGACAAAGGGCACCAGCTCTCTGGAGAGGATGGTTGTCTGAGCGTCGTTTACACCATCCAGCCCCATACCAGCCAATCTTGTCAGAACGACAAGTGAGAGCGTCGTGCAGACCGCAGTTAAACCTGGCTTCAGAAACGATGGGAACGCCACGCCATATAGCGCAAAAAGGCCTAGGCCCAGGTGAAAGCCTCCAAAATCGACGCGAATACTGGTTATTCCGTCTGGCGCCAGAACAGAGGTGCCGCTAATCACGCTGGGATCAAGAGCGCCGGCCACTCCGGCCAGGCACATAATCAGCCCGCAAAGCAGCAGTGCAGCTCTTGGAACTTTTGAAAATAGTCTTTGCGTTGAAGTGCTCATGCCTTCCTCCCTTGGTAGTGCATATTCGGCTTTTGGATGAATCTGTGTGCTTTTGCCCTTTAGTCTCCAGGCCCTCAGGCGGCTTAAGCCTTGGCCGGGCAGGGGCTGAAAGGCTTGCCGCCAAAGGGCCGCTGCCCCAAAAGGAAAAACTTTGCCTAGCGCCGGCCGTTTGCAAGCAAAGGCGTATTGCTAAGGCGAAAAGAGAAGCACCGGAAGAAAACCGGTGCTTGAGTTGTCATGCCAGGCATCATTGTTCGTACCTGGCGTTTTGGGTTCACGCGCCCAAATGTTTCTTGAAGAAGTCCAAGGTCGCTGCTTCCGCTGAAACGGCTGCCTCTTCTGCGCGGCCGCTGCGGCCTAGGCGGGCAAAGGCGTGGCCGACACCGTCGTGAACGGTTACGGTTCCCGTATCGGACTTTTGCACATGTTCAGTGATGGCGGCCTGGGCTTCCGGCGGGCACAGGTGGTCCTCGGCGCCCAGATGGATAAGAAGCGGGGCCTGCGGGCCGGTGCTGGTTGCAAGGTCCTGACTGATTGCCACGGGGTAGAAGCACACGACCGCATCCGCTGCATCAGAGGCAGCCATCCGGAACGCAACCCGACCACCCAAACAGTATCCAACCACACCGATTTTTCCGGCCAGATTGGCGTCTTCGCGCAGAAGGTTCGCAGCGGCATCCATGTCGCCCAGGCTTGCCTCAAGGTCAAATCCCTGCATCAGGGCCATGGCCTTGTTGCGGTCTTCCTCTGATGCGGCGTTCAACTCTACATCGCGCTCTTGGCGCCAGAACATATCGGGCGCAATCACATCATATCCCTGAGCTGCGAACCAGTCGGACGCGGCCCGGATGTTATCATTCACGCCAAAGATTTCCTGAACGAGGATGATTCCGCCAATGGCGTCTCCTGACGCAGGGCGGCTGCGATAGGCTGAGAAAGATTGGCCATCAGCCGCAGTGATTGAGATTGTCTTGCTATCAATAGCCATTGTCGTGCTCCGTATTGGGCATTGGGGGAATTGGGGCAGGGGTTACCCGATGACGCCCGCTTCTTTGTAGTACCGTGCAGCGCCTGGATGCAGCGGGATCGGGGACGCCGCCATGCGTTTCGGCTCCAGCGGATAGCTGAGAGGGCTGTGCTCCGGCGGAATATGGCGGAACTGCTGTTCGATAACCTCGCGCGTTTCAACCAGGCACCAAGTCAAGAGGTGGGCGAGATCTTCGGGCATGTCGTCCCGCACAAGCACTGCGAAATCCGAGAAGTTCAGTGCAGCGAGCGCTTCTGTTTGGCCTTCCCAGAAGTTGGCAGGGATTGTCGCCCGTTGCCAGCCGTATTGCTCTTCCAGCTTCGTCAGTGCGGCGCTTTCTGCAGGCAGGAAAGTCAGAGACCGCCTGGCAACGGCATCCCGCCACCATGGGGTCATGTATGCCTCTTGCAGCAGCGCATCGACTTCGCCGTCCCGCATGCGGAAGACCGATTGCTCCGGACGGGTGTCGGTAACCAGATGACCACCCCAGGATTCAAGCGTTGCCCGGTCAATTCCATGCGCTTCTAGATAGCGGGCTGCTGTATAGCCAATCAGATTGACGCCATCATCTTCAGATGTCGCCAAAGTGATCGGTGGTTTTTTCTGCCGCAGCTCTTCGAAACTTGTGATTCCATATTTGGGATCAATCGCGAAAACCATGCGGTCTGTTTGCGGCAGGATGGCAAGCGTGCGGAGGCGGGGCAAAGGATTGCCCTCAAAGATGCCTTCTCCAGCCAGAGCGCCGGGCAGCATCTGGACAGGGGTGGCGATGCAAAGGTCCATCTCCCCCTTTGACACCGCGATGGGAGAATCTGCCCCGGCGATCAGGTTCCAGATCCCGACTCTAGACCCCTTTGCCGTACGGTCGCAAACCTCCTGGCAGAGCCAGGAACAGATACGGTGGAAGTTCGCCTGCCCCCAGTCGCCGGTAAAGTTCAGGTGAACACTTCGATCTAGTTGCGGCTGAACTTGCCGGTCTGTTGCGCTGGCCATCTTGGAATCCACCCTTTGATGTATTATTGTCTTCTTATAGGATTTACGGACTTGCCACAATAAAATTTTCCCGTAATTTGAGAAATTGAAGAATCACAGCAAGCTGACCGCTTGGGCTAAGCGGCAGTTTTGAACCTTAACTGTTTGTGCCGCCGGGCAAATACACACCCCTGATAGGAGCCTGCGCATAAACGGTCAGGTTGAGAGGAGCAGAAAGTTCAAGTGAAAAACATAGCAAACTATGTTATAGGGTGGCCGCGAACAGATTCTGGAGCTGCCCCTACCGCAGGCCGTAAAGCACGAAGGGCCTAGAGGCGGGGCCTGCCTGCGAGCCCAAAAATTACTAAAGCCACTAAAATCGGAGGAAAAAATGGCAAAACTTGTGGAACTTGATGAAGTTGTAACACTGGCGGACCAGTTGGGGAGCAATGAAGGCCCTGTTGTTCTGGTGAATGTGTTCTCGATCGATCCAAAAGACGAAGAAGCTTTGGTGAAGGCATGGGCGCATGACGCTGGCTTTATGAAAGAGCAGCCCGGCTACATTTCAACGCAGATGCACAAGGGCTTGGCAGGCAGCGCCACCTACATGAACTATGCGATTTGGGAGAATGTGGAGACGTTCCGCAATGCGTTCACCAATCCCGAGTTTCAGGCCCGTATCGGCCAATACCCGGAGAGCGCTGTCGTGCGCCCGCACCTCTTTACAAAGATGACTGTGCCGGGTTTCTGTGTCGGTTAATGAATAGCACAGGCCTAAGCCTTGGCCCTGCGGTCTCACAACCTTAGGGCCAGGACCCATAATCCTGCATCGCTGGCGCGCGAACGGCAAAAAAGCAGTGGTTCGCACGTCCGGGGGATTTGGCTGATTTTGCCTCTGAGCTGCGTCACATCTTCTTGAAATATAACCACTATTCCTGTGGATCTGTTCCTTGTCAGAGGCAAAGCCAGTCAAACCAGAGGTGCAGGATTAATGGGTCCTGACCCTAGTGCCTATTTGCTTTTTACATGTATCGGCTGTTCCAGCATAAAGCTCTCGATGATGCGCGCCGTGGAGCTCAAAACCGAATAGATTTGAGGGCGTGTCGTCTCATTGAGGTTGGAACTTTCCACGATAACGGAAAGAGAGGCGTTTATCCCCAGATCGGCACTTCGCAACGGGGCTGCGATCCCAACCAATCCAGTGTCCACCTCGCCGTGTGTTTCGCTGATGGCCACCTTTCTGATATTCGCGAGATCCGCATAGGCGGCCTCTGCATCAACCGTGGGCTCTTCCTGGGAAATCAACGAAATGATCTGACGCTTCGGAAGGGTGGAAAGCACGGCTTTGGATGTTGCCCCGCGCAAGATCGGCATCGGGCGCCCAAGTTCGTAACTTGTCTCGAACGTCGCATTAAATGCCCGTTCCTCGGCGACACACATGACGGTCTTACCATACAGACGCGCCAGGATTGTGGCGCAAGGAAGAGCGATCTGCGCCAACAGTGGGCGAAGGAATTCCGAACCGGACAAGACCAGAGGATCCGTCAGTTTGATCCGACGGTAATATTCGATAAAGACCGGCCCCAGACGATATCGCGACTCGACCGTGCTTTCCAGCAATCCAGCCGCCAGCATCTCGCGTATCAGTCGGTAAAGCGTGCTTGCCGAGGTGTCGAGCTCCTTAGAAATCTCTGTCACCGTCCAAGTCGAATTTCTCTGGTCGAACAACGCGAGAATCCGCATGTACCGCATAATCCCAACCATCTCAGCATATCCCTAATTCGAATGACATTCTGATTTTACCTTTTACCGGTAAAATCCAGGGAAAAACAGGCCAGCCATGCCGGTCTGGGGAAAATAAAACGAAACCTGCTGCCTTGTTTTGGATGGGTTTTTTGAAAAGCTGCGGATCGATGTTCGCACCTGCAACGATTGTCCGTTCTTTTGACAGGCTGACCCAGAGGTGATCCAGGCAGTCCGGAGGTTCATCGCGACCAGGCCGCTTCAGGATCGTTATCACCTGACCCTGGAAATTGTGAAGGCGTGGCTTGCCGCACGCAGCGCTGGATGAACCATTTACCATATTAAAGCCATTTCAACTGTTGCTTATGTGCATTATTTCCATTATACGATAATAATACAACGAGGGGAATGAGATGCCACATAGCACTGTCCAGGCAGGAGCCTATCTGCACCACGTCGCTTTCGAGAGTTCAGACCCTGAGCGCCTCGCCAATTTCTATGCCGCTAACATGGACATGGATGTCGAGAAGATTTCCGACACCGAATTTCGCTGCACTGGTCCGCTGCGCCGTTTCGTGGCGGTGAAAGGTGAAGACCAGAAGCTTGCCTATGCAGGGCTGGCTTATCGCAATGCCGGGGTGCTTGCGGATCAGCGTGCGCTGGCCGAGGCGAATGGGGTGGAAATCCTCGATAACGTGTCCCCCTACTTCGAAGATGGGGCCTTTGCGGTGCGTGACAACGATGGACATCTGATTTGCTTTGGGATGGCGAAAACGCGCACTGTCTCTTACAAGCCCGAACGCGATGGCATCCATGCGCCAACCCAGCATTTGACCTTCGCGACCCAGAACATCGAAGGTTTCAAAGAATTCTACGTCGATAAGCTTGGCTTTTTCCTGTCCGATCGCGTGCTGCACGAAAATGGCGAACCGGCCACGATCTTTACGACGACGAACCACGAACATCACACGATCGCGTGCTTCAAATCCGATCGCACTGGCGTGGACCATCATTCCTATGAGGCGGGCACGATGGACAACATCAAACAGTTCTGCGACCGGTTCTCTGCCAATGATGTGCTTTTGACCTGGGGGCCTGGCCGCCATGGACCTGGCAATAACCTGTTTGTGTTTTACACCGACCCGGACGGCAACTGGATCGAGATTTCAGGTGAACTGGAAACCATCTACGACCGCGACGTTATCGACTGGCCCCAGGACGCACGCACGCTCAACAAATGGGGTCGCGCCGTTTTGCGGTCATAATCGGAGAAATAGACATGAAACTCATCAGCTTCACACGCCTGGGCGCGGCCGGTGTCGGCGCTCTGGTTCCTGGCGGCATCGTCGATCTGACCGGCAAGCTCAGACCGGACGTCACAAGCCTCAAGGCGTTGATTGCCGCCGATCTCATGGAGGCTGCGGCCCGTTATACAGAAGGGCGGTCGCCAGATTTTACCCTGACCGATGCAGTGCTTTTGCCTGTCATCCCGGATGCTGGGAAAATCCTCTGTGTAGGTCTGAATTACGAAACCCATCGCGCAGAAACCAAACGGCCCGATGCGAAACATCCAACGATGTTCGCACGGTATCCCGACAGCCAGATTGCCCATGGTCAACCGATGATCATGCCCGCCATCTCTGACAAGCTCGACTACGAAGGTGAACTGGCCGTCATCATCGGGCGCGGGGGCCGCTGCATCCCCGAAGAGACGGCCCTGTCCCACGTTGCGGGGTATGCCTGTTACAACGACGGCACCATTCGGGATTGGCAGCGCCACACGCATCAGTTCGGGCCCGGCAAGACCTTTCCCGGCACCGGTGGTTTTGGCCCCTGCATGGTCACTGCCGATGAGGTGGGCGATTACACCAAGCTGCCGATCCAGACCCGTCTGAACGGCGAAGTGATGCAGGATGCGACCCTCTCAGACCTCATTTTTCCGATTGAGCGGTTGATTTCATACATCTCCACCTACACGCCGCTTTCCGCCGGTGATGTCATCGTCACCGGAACCCCCGGTGGGGTCGGGGATCGGCGGGATCCGCCGCTCTATATGAAACCCGGCGACGTGGTTGAGGTTGAGATTGGCATGCTTGGAACGCTGACCAATCCGATTATGGCAGAAAGCACGTCCTGAGATGCAGGGCACAGCGCTGGACACTGATATTCTCGTCATTGGGGCGGGACCTACGGGGCTTTTGTTGACCAATCTTCTGGGCTCTATGGGGATCAAAACGATCCTCATAGAGCGCAACAAAACGACCGTGCAAGAACCCAGGGCAGTGTCCATCGATGACGAATCCATGCGCGCGCTGCAAGCCGCAGGGCTGTCTGACGAGGTGGCCACCATCACGGCAAAAGGTTATGGCTCCCTTTATCGGGGGCCATCCGGGCGGCAATTTGCCGAGGTGAAGCCCTTCGTCAAAGAGTACGGATTCGACAAGCGAAACGCCTTTGAACAACCCGAGTTCGAGGCCCTCATGCGCAAGGCTTTGGCGCGTCATGCCTCTGTTGAGGCACGATTTGGCATAACGCTTGACGGCTTTGAGCAAGGCGAGGATCGCGTTACGGCCGAAGTGACAGGCCCAGATGGGCCGCAAGCAGTGACCGCCCGTTACATGGTGGCCGCTGACGGCGGGCGATCCCAGGCCCGCAAGGCGCTTGATATTCAACTCGAAGGCTCCACTTTCGAAGAGCCCTGGCTGATCGTTGATCTGGAAACCACGAAGAACCGCTGTTTTCACACCGAGGTTTTCTGCGCGCCCAAGCGTTCAGCCATTACCCTGCCCGGTCCCGGCGGCATTCGGCGTTATGAGTTCAAGCTCAACCCCGGCGAAACAGTGGAAGAGGCCGAAGAAGAAGCTTTCGGCCGCAAACTTCTGGCCGAGACCGGCCCCGATGAAAACGAGCCTATCCGGCGTCAAAAGGTCTATACATTCCACGCCCGTATCGCCAGCAAATGGCGCGTCGGGCGGGTTTTTCTGGCTGGGGACGCTGCACACCTGACCCCACCTTTCGCGGGTCAGGGGATGAACAGCGGCTTGCGGGATGCCCATAACCTGGCTTGGAAGCTGGCTGAAGCTCTGGATATGGCTAATCCGGGAGCCCTGCTCGACAGTTATGAAAAAGAACGCAAACCCCACGCCTGGTCGATGATCGAACTGGCGTTGAAAATGGGCAAGGTGATGATGCCGGATTCGGCGCTGCGCGGTTTTATGACCCGCACCGGGTTCCGTCTGCTGGGCCTCTATGGCCCGGCGCGGGACTATGTTGCGCAGATGAAGTACAAGCCAAAGCCAAAGTTCTCGGACGGTATGATCCGCCCGGTTGCAAGCGGCGCTGGCGCAGGTGCCGTGGGCCGGATGATCCCGCAACCCCTGGTGAACACGCTGTCGCGTGAAGAACGGCTGCTGGATGCCTGTTTGCCGGATCGCCCTGTTGTACTGGTCTTTGACGAAGCGCCGGATAGGGCTGTGGATGCCGCACTGATTGAGCAGTTGCGCAGTGCCGGAGCAGAGGTCATCGGCCTGACACCAGAATGGACCAATCCGGTTACCGCCGCCTTCCCGATCCTGCGCGACCGCAGCCGCTTTTTCTCGCAGCAACCGTTCCGGGACTGTCTGGGGCATGCGCTGTTGCTGCGCCGGGATCGTTACGTCGCGGCGATTGAACCGGTTGGGAATATCGCAGGGCTGTTGCCCGTGATCCAAAGCCTGACAGCGGGCGCGACACCAAAGTAATCCGGCCCGCCAGAAGTGAAAAAAGACGGCCCTTGCTGGGCCGCCTTTTGTTTATCTTACTCGGGATTGTTGTCTGCGCTCTTTACCCTAAGACAGCAGCCCGGCTTCCTCATAAAATCGCTGGGCGCCGGGATGCAGCGGCAACGCGGTCCGGGGCATTTTTTCTGGCTGCAGAGGATAGCTCAGCGGGCTGCGGTCTGGTGGAATATGCGCGTACTGCTGTTCAATTGCGCCGCGGGTTTCGACCAGACACCAGGTCAGAAGATGCGCCACCTCTTCGGGCATGTCATCGCGTACGACGATGATGAAATCCGAGAAATCCAACGCGGGCACCGGCGTATCATACCCTGACCAATAGCCCGCAGGGATGGTGGCCGCTGGCATGCCAAGTTCGCCAGTCAAAGCCTCAAGCGGGGTCTCTTCTGCAGGAACGGGGCGCATCTGGCCGCTTTCAACCAGATTGCGCCACCAGGGTGTCATGATCGCTTCTTGCAAAACGGCATCCGCCTTGCCCAAACGCACCAGTTCAAGGCACTCATCAGGGCGGTGCGCAGTGATCATCTCACCGCCCCATTCAGTGATCATGTCACGTGATATGCCATGCGCCGCCAAAAAGCGCGTGGCCACGTAGCCAATGAAATTGCCTTCTGCATCTGTAGAAGTGACAAAGCGCAGTGCAGGCTTTTTGGTGCGCAGATCCTCAAAGCTCTCGATTCCGAATTCAGGAGCAACGGCCAGCATCATTCGGTCCACCTGCGGCAACACCGCCAAGGCCCTGAGATTCGGCATCGCGCCCAACTCGGCGAAGATGCCCTCTCCTGTCAGAGCCTGCGCCATCAAAAGGTGCGGCGTGACAAGACAGAGATCCGCCGCCCCTTCATGAACTTCGGTCAGCGCTTCAAGACCACCTCCCAGAACACTGGATATCCGGGTCCGGCTTCTCGGACCCGCACGATCGCAGAACTCCTGAGTCAGCCACGACATGATGCGGTGGAAGTTTGCCTGACCCCAATCGCCGATGAAATCCAGACGGTAGGTTCTATCAATCCGTGGGCCGGGGTGCATGTTCTTGGTCATATTCGTTTCCTTATGGATTAACGACGGCCCACCACATTGCCTGAGAGCGTGATGTCATTGCTTCAATTGCTGTCTCTGCTTCCTTGAGCGGATACCGGTGCGTCACCAGCTCATCCACTTCAAGCCTGCCTGATCCCAGCAGCTCCAGCACCATCCGTGCATCTTCGCGCGAATTGTTGCGGGTGGCGATGACTCGCCAGCAATTGCGCAGCATCCCGATCAAGGGCACCGGGAAAGGCTGTGTGGCGCCACCCATGTGAACAAAAGCCCCATTCGTTCCCAAACCCGCCACGGCCGGCCAGAAATTTGCCCCCTGAGGTGCAAAATCGAGAATGGCATCAGCCCCACCCGGCAGCAATGACATGACTTTGCCGGAAAGGTCCGCCGCGGGATCTTCTTCCCCTTCGAAAACATCGGTGGCAACAAGATCGACTGGCAAATCCGTAATGGCCCGCAGTTTTTCGAGCCGTTCTGACGATCGGCCCACAAGAACCAACCGGGAAATCCCGAAAAACGGGGCGAGCTTTATCGCGGCTGTGCCCATTGTTCCGGTGGCAGCAAAAATCATGACAGTTGCATCTGGCAAAAGGCTGGCCGCTTTCAGACAACGCACCGCATTTGCAAGGTCTTGCACCTTTGATCCAACGTCAAAGCTGACATTGTCAGGAAGCGGGTCGACATATCTGGCGGGCAAGCGGACATATTCCGCCAGAGCACCCGGATGGTATTCCCGAAATTCCGGAACCGGGTTTTGTCCAAAAGCAACGAAACCAACCATCGCTGCCTGGGCACACATTTGGTCCACCCCGGTCAGACAGTGCTTGCACCGGCCACATGACATCGTCGGATGCATACGGACCCGATCCCCGACCTTGAAGTCGCGGACCTGATCGCCGATTGCTTCTACTATTCCGGCACCTTCATGGCCAATGGTTGTCGGTGCCTGATGCAGCATTCCCATCTTGAGAAGGGTGAAAACCCCGGGTGCCAGCCCTGCCGATTTCACCTTGATCAAGACGTCACCGGGTCCACACTCCGGCACCGGCACTGTTTCCAATCCCGCAGGGACATCCGCCCCGTTCGCGCGATATGCTAGCATATCCATTTTTCTTCCCTCCCTGATATTCAGACCTGACGGCCAATGATGCGAGCCCTATCCCAAACGAATACCTGAGTTCATTTCTGCAAAGCGTGCGGGTTCGGCCGCAGGCGGTGCCTCCTCTTGCGTCAGAATAGAAATATGCTGTGACGGCGCGTCCGAGAAACTTCCGAACGCACAGCCAAACGGGATCGAAACGTAGTCACCCGGATTGAGCGTAACGGTGCCGCGTTGCGTGACCAGCGTCCGCGTGCCGATGATCTGACACTGGATTTCGTCTGCGACACGGTGTCGGCGGTAAAACCGTGGTGCCGTTGAATCGAGCTTCGTGCTGCCGACCCAAATCCGCTTGGTTTTGTAAATCCAATCGGTCTCACCAGGAGCGCCATCGGGTCTAAGAACTTCTAGTCTCTCACTGCGCGTCTTTGCCGCGTCAAGCAGCAGATCCTCCTGCGCCATCGACACCGAAACATCACAATGCGGCCCCCCCAAACAAGAAGTCGTAGCCTCGGACATATTCGCCGGGCTCCATCCCTCGAAGGGCGGCACCAGATGTTCGCTGACAAACGCCGGTTCCATCGTCGTTTCCATCGGGCCGTGCAGATAGATCAGCAGGTGGACGTCTTCACGGCCAAAGTTGTCGTGCGCAACGCCGACGGGGATGCTTGAAAAGTCACCCGGCCTCAACTCAACCGTGCCAAGCTCTGTCATCAACGTCCGATCACCGCAGACCTGAAAAGACAGTTCTTCGGCATCTGTGTTGCGGTGGTAAAACGGCTGACGGCCGTTCATGTTTTGCCATTCCAGGCGCAAATTCGGCCCTTCGAACACACCGCGGGGGGGCGCAAATTTCAGCGGCTCATAGTGGTGATCAAAATGGAATACCGGCAAGGCTTCATCGGCCTCCCATTTTCCACCGAACGGGTGGGGCGGGAGCGTTAGAAGAAGATCCTCATTCCGCTCCAAAACATACTCGGGCCCTTGCAGTGGCAGCGAGTCAAAAATCTCTTTTATCATGGTCGTGTCCTCCTCCTACGGTGTCGTGTACCGCCGTTACGCCGATGCGCTCTCAATCTCTGAAACCCAAAGGTCCCAAGCACGGCCAATCTGTCCGCTGGTCGTCTCGTCACAGGCCAAGGCCTCACCTTCTGTCAGATACTTGGGGCGTCCCCATGGCCATTGCAGATTGCTGCAAATGCGCGCCCCGCTCTGTCCAGACGGCCCGGAACACAGCCTCACGCAAAGAGCGCCCCACAACCGTAAAGCCGTGGCCGCGCATCAGCACGACATTGGCGTCCCCCATGTGCCGTGCAAGGTCTTCGCCCATGCTGCGGCTTCGTATCAACAGATCAGAAGCATCCCCGGCAATGCCGGAAATATCATGCGGTACTGGGCTGCCATGCAGAAAGCCGCACATATGACACATCGGGCGCAGCGGGACATCCTGTAGAACGCTGAACGGCACCACCGAAGGCGAATGGCTGTGCACGATCCCCATGACATCAGGGCGTGCGCGATAAATCTCGGCATGAATGAACCGCTCCAGAAACGGGCGGACTTCATTGCCGGTAATCTCTCCGTCCGCGTCATGCAGAAACACGTCGGGCGCTGTCACCAATCCGGGCGCCATGCTCCGCGACATCCAAAAGCCGCCCTCGGACGCACGGACGCTGACGTGACCAAAGGCGTCTAGAACACCCTGCGCATAGAGAACCCGGCTCGCCAGAGCGATGTCGTTTTGGACCTCCGTCATGTGTTTTCTACTGAAAGGCGTCTGTGCAGGAAATCCAGCGTTGCGGCATTCGCGCGCTCGGCTGCGGCCTCGTCGTAGTGATCACCGCCGACCCGCGCAAAGGCATGCCCTGCACCGGGATAGGACATCACTGTCACACGCGGATTTTCCGCAAACGTTGACGCGATTGCCGCCTGTGCTTCGGGCGGGCAAAGATGGTCCGCTTCCGCCACATGCACCAGAGCCTCTCCCTCAAAGCCTGCGGCGGACTCCAGAACGGTATGAAGTCCCGTGCCATAGTAGGGCACAATACTGTCGACATGCGAGCCGCCCGCCAGCTGGAAGCCCAATTTACCGCCCAGGCAAAACCCGACCACGCCGACCTTGCCTGTGACTTCGGGCTGCGCGGCCAGCCAATTGACGCAAGCCTGTGCATCCTTCAGCGCCAGCCCCTGATCCAGCCCCTTCATCAGCCCCGTCGCGCGTTCATACCCCCCCGGCACACCGGGATTGATCTGAACATCGCGCTCCTGACGCCAAAAGAGGTCAGGTGCCACGGCAAGAAAGCCAGCAGCAGAGAACTTGTCGGCAAACCCTCGGATGGTGTCATTAACCCCGAAAATCTCCTGCAAAACGACAACAGCCCCGCCGTTTGACTGCTCGGGCCGGGAAACATAGGCCCCCATATCCCCACCATCCACAGGAATAGAAACGCTCGCATCCGTCATGATGTCATTCTCCTCCGTTAAAGCTCAACGCCCACACTGGATACTTTGTCGTTTTTATCATTTATCGGTATTATCATGCATTTGACACCACATCAATTACCTTTTTTCGGAACTATCATGTCACAAGGCACTCCGTTGATCGAAGCCGAAAAGGCGAAAGCGAGCAGGCAAATGGCGACGGATCTGTATTGCGACCCCTGGTCGCTGTGATGAATGACGCTGTCGGGCGTGCGCTGTGTGAAAGCCATGCTCATCGCATCAATGCGAATGCCCTTCAGGAGCAGATAAAGCCCTTAGGCCAGTCTACTGGTGTCTTTCCGATCATGGTTCATCTTTGGGAGCAAGAAGGCCTGTCTCAGAAGAGACTTGTCGAACGGGTGGGGATTGAGCAAGCGAGGATCGCCGACACACTGTCAAGAATGGAACGCGATGGCCTGATCAAACGTACGCGGGACGTTAAGGACGGCCGTATCCGGCAAACGTGGCTGACCGAGCGCGGGCGCCTTGAAGGACCCCACATTGGCCGAGGCACAAGAGCAAAACCGGCGTGCACTGGAGGGGGTGAGCGGGGAGGGGGGAGCAGCAACAGCAACAGCTGGTCTTCCTGATCTCAAAGGCGATCAAAACGATTGAGACCCGAAGCCGATAGATTGCGAATAGAAAGCGCCGCCCAGCCCGGCATGTTGCGGTTCGCAATGCCGCAAGCAGAGCAGTTTCCACACTGCTCTGCCGCGCGGTGGCTGTTTGATTTCGACCTTAACGCAGATTCAAGTTAGAACGTTTGCGTGAAGGCAATCGTGATGCCGTTCTGTTCGCGGATACCGTTCAGGCCAAGGCGTCCTGAATATGTTACATCGAAGTATCCACCGGACTTGGTCAGATAGGTGACCCCCAGGCCGACAACACCGTAAGTCGGTTCATCCAGATATTCATCCAGACTGTTGGTCAGCTCATGTTCGAAGCCAAGTGTTGCTTTCGGAGACCAGGTGCCCGGGGCCAGCTGCTTGGAAATCCGGGCCTTTGCCCAGATCGTGCTGTACTCTTCTGTAGGGCCGTTGACGCCGGAGGAGACATTTCCGAAATTGTCGGCCGTCGCTTCGATCCAGGATTTCTGATAAAGAGCGCCAAAAATCGGGTTCAAAACCCAGCCGTTTGGAACCCAATTCAAGTCCGAGCTGTCGAACCGGCCGACCAGTTCGGACTGGATGTACAGGCGGTCATCATCCTGTTTTTGAATGATCGCCGCAGTGGGGCTGATCGGCAGATTGATATCGGTTCCACCGAACATATACTCGATACGCCCTGACACACCCCAATTCTGATTGAACTGCTTCAATGCATCCGCACGCAGACCCCAGCCGCCATAAGACAGTTCGGCAACACCAATATTATTAATATCAGTGTTTTCATAAAACGCACCGAATGCAACCATTGTGCTCGGATCAAAAAATTTGACGTACTGAGCATCAAAGCGATAAGTTTGCGCATCCACCTTCACAATACTGCCGCCGCCACTCGTATCGACATATTCTGTCGAGAATCGGATGAAGGAATCCGGCGAAATCACTTTCAAGGCATGGAAATCTCCAATTCCCGAAACCGGGGATGTGTCATATCCGGAAGTAGGCCCGCCGCCATGTGCAACCCCAGTTACAGCCCGGGCTACGCCAATTCGTGTTTGCGCAATTCCGAACGGTTCATTCGACAAATAGCTTTCCAGCAATCCGGATGCACCAAGGTTGTATATACCTGCGATCCCGGTGGGCAGGCTCCCCTGCTGCCCATTCTGTGCCGACCCCTGCTGCTGAGCAGAGGCAACTGACGCGAAAACAGCAAGCGCGGCGCTGACTGATGTGACTTTGATGTTCATGGTATCCTCCCGTAAAATGCCATAAAATGGCTATTTGGAAGTTTATATATATACTTTTTCCCAAAAACAAAGAAAAACAATGCATCAAAACATTTCAAAATCCCATTTGGCGAAGCCAGGCATGATGAGGCAAGTGTGAGTTGCGAATGCTGCAGTTTCAGCTCGGGAAATCGCCTGACCTTCAGCTCAGACCGCCCCAATAACCGTGGCTTTCTTCCCATTCCCAGACAATCCCGGCGGATTCAGTGTCCCAAAGTTCCAGCTGATCAATGCTGATTCGAGAAACTCAATTTCAGTCGATTCAAGAAATTGGGAATCACCATTTGATTGTTCGAATTCAGAGATGTGTCTGGTGGTCACCTATAGGCCCCCTGGGCCGTTGGACTTTTCAGCCTGACTGTTCCAGAGCAGGGAACGCTTCTCAATTTGCAGATCTGGTGACTATTGCAATCAGATTAATTGTGGAGGACTCTTTTAACGTCTTCTGGAAATATTGATGCCGAGACGCCCGTGTTTATTTTCAGTGCTGCTTCCCAAATCACTTTCCCCCTCTCCAGGGGGGTGTGCGAAATCAACGTTTCGGCATTGGACATTTTCCATTCTGCATCGGAAAGGTCCCGCCAAACAACATTTAGATGCACCGCAGAGTGGCTAAAAAGATGACGCAGCGCGCGGGCCGGAATTGTCGCGTATTCGCGGAGTTCAGGCAGCACGGAACCGCTCAATTTTACGACGGGTGTGCCGGTCCGGATGGCTTCGATTTCATTGGCCAATTCGCGCGCATGCAGGCCAACCGATGCAACAACATGACAGCGCTGCCATCCCGGTACACAGCTGTCCTGGTACAATTCCGGATCCGGCAAAGCATTCAGCAAACGAGCAAAAAAAGCAGTGCCGCGCCGTGCCAGAAGGAGGTCGCCGGACGGCGCCAGGTCTGAATCAGATCTGGCGCCGTCACCCGCCCGGAACCTGCCCGTTCGCTGACCGGCTTCCCTCACTCTTTGCCCTCAACATAGCTGCGGGCAAAGTTGAGCCGCTCCATAATCGGCGCATCGGAGAAGCGGAACAGATCAAACTGGGTCTCTGCTTCCAGCGACCAGGAAACCCACGAAGGAATGACAAACAGATCGCCGATATCCAGCGATTGGCGCTTGCCATCAATCACAACGGCGCCGCTGCCCTCGAATACCTGGAACACGGTTGAGCCGACGTCACGGCGGGTCTGGGTTCTCGCACCTGCCCTCAGGCGATGGAATTCGCAGCGTATGGTGGACATGACATCGCCGCCGGTGGTTGGGTTCACATACCTGACCGCCGCATGACCCGGAGCAATTGTCGCCGGGTGGCCCTCATCCTCCAGCAGCAGCTGCTGGGTCAAGGCCTGATTGGTGTACTCCCACCGGTAGGCTCCGATCGGAGAGGAGACGGTGTTTTGCAGCTGTGACAAGGGTCTTAGTCCAGGGTGGCACCACAGGCGTTCCCCCTGAGAATATTGCGGCGTTGCATAGTCGGTCACCCGGTCGGAGCCGAATTCAAAGAACCCGACATCGTTATGCTGGCTGAACGGAATGTCCAAACCGTCAATCCATGCCATAGGATTGTCGGTGTCGTTGTGGTGGCCGTGGAAGTTCCAGCCTGGTGTCAGCAAGAGATCTCCGCGGCTCATCCGCACGGGGTCGCCGTTGACAACTGTCCAGACGCCTTCACCTTCAACAACAAAACGGAATGCATTCTGTGAATGCCGATGCTCGGGTGCGGTTTCCCGTGGGCCGAGATATTGGATTGCGGCCCACAGAGTGGGGGAGATATACGCGTTCCCGCCCAGCCCCGGATTGGCAAGCCCCAGTGCCCGCCGCTCTCCGCCGCGGCCAACGGGTACCAGATCTCCAGAGGCTTCCGCCAGCGGCAGGATGGACTTCCACTTCCAGACGTGAGGCACGGCTTTGGGCTTGGGATGCATCGGCATCAGGTCGCCAAGCTGCGTCCAAAGCGGAATGATGTGCTCGTCTTCAAAGCTTTTGTACAAGCTGCGCAGCTCGGGGCTGTCATCAGGCTGCATAGAATGCTCAACGTTCTCGTGTGTGGTCTCGGAACTCAAAACAATCTCCTACTGTCTTTGATTATGCCGCGTCCGGCTGTTTGGGAGGAGCGGCGTTTTGGAAGGCAGGCAAAGTGTCGAGTGCTGCGAAAACGCGCGAAATGTTCGGCCAGTTCTCCACTGGAATGCCAAACCGCTTGTTGTTCCAAATCTGCGCATAGAGGCAGACATCGGCCAATCCAGGGGTGTCGGACAGACAGTAGCGCGCCTGCTGTTCCGCTGAGGCCAGCGTTTGTTCAAAAGCGTCAAGAGTGATCGACACCCAATGTGTGAACCAGGTCTTTTGCTTTTCTTCATCGGCCCCGAACTCGCTGCCGAGATATTGCAGAACCCGCAGATTATTCAGCGGGTGGATGTCGCAAGCAATCAGGTAGGCAAGCGCGCGGTCCTGCGCCCTTGCATCCGGATCAGCGGGCAGAAGTGCAGGCTCCGGATGAACCTCATCCAGCCACTCGATGATGGCAAGAGACTGTGTCATGACCGTGCCATCCTCCCGGACAAGCGAGGGGACCAGCCCTTGGGGATTCAACGCCAGGTATTCCGGACTCCGGGTTTCACCTTTACGCAGAACATAAGGGATGTAGTCATAATCCAGCCCCTTCAGGTTCAAAACCGCCCGCAACCGGGTCGATGTTGAAGACCTGAAGAAGTTATGCAGCTGAAAGCTCATTCCGCTGCACCGATTGTTGTGGTGATCTCGCCCAGTCCCTCAATGCTGACGGCGCAGACATCGCCGGGCACCATGGCGCCAACACCTGCCGGAGTTCCGGTCATGATGACGTCGCCGGGCTTCAGGTCGATGAAGTTCGACAGGATCGAAACGATTTCAGGCACCGACCAGATGAGTTCTGCCAGGTCGGCCTGTTGTTTGACTTCGCCATTGACGGTCAGCTTGATCTCCCCGGATGATGGGTGGCCCACAGCGGATGCCGGATGCACGGGACCGATTGGTGCGGAGCGGTCAAACGACTTACCCATATCCCAGGGCCGCCCCTGCTCGCGTGCTTTGAGCTGCAGATCCCGGCGGGTCAGGTCATTGCCGACTGCATAGCCCCAGACGTGGTCCAGGCTGTTTTCCAGCGAGATTCTGCGGCCTTCTTTGCCAATCACCACAACCAGCTCTGCTTCATAGTGCAGGTTGCTGGTTTCAGCGGGATAGGCGACAGTTTCGCCATCCATCACAATGGCGTCTGCCGGCTTGGAGAAGAAGAACGGCGGATCCCGGTCCGGGTCCTTGCCCATTTCGCGCGCATGTGCGGCATAGTTCCGGCCAACACACAGGATGCGGCGGACAGGCAAGCGTTCATCGCTGCCGGCCACGGGAAGTGTTACAGGGTCTTGCGGGGGAAAAACGTAGCCCATTTTCTGTCCTTTAGTTCTCGAGACCGTTTGAGCCGTACAGCCAGTGCAACTGGTCGCACCATTCATCGGGGGTCATGTTCGACATAACGTGATCGCGCACCGCCGCCTGGGCGTCATCCGGGTGGTAGATGTAGTCACCGATCAGTCGCGAGTTCATCTGAACCCGCGCAGTCCGGACACGGCGCATTGTTTGATATGTTTCCAGCGCATTTTCGATGTTATCGCTGTAGTTTTCCATGCAATGGGACAGGCAGACGGCATCTTCCAGGGCCATACAGGCACCTTGGGCGAAGTACTGCAGCATTGGATGTGCTGCATCGCCGAGCAAAGCCACGCGGCCATCCCGCCAGTTGGAAATCGGGTCGCGGTCGCACAGAACCCACAGCTTCCAATCCTGCCCATGCTCGATGATCTGGCGGGCTCTGGGGGCGATGTGCTCAAAGCCTTGCATCACTTCCTTGCGGCTGACAGGGCGGCCGACAATCGGTTCCTGCAAGTCGCGGTGATATGTAACCACCAGATTATATACCTTCCCGCCTTTCAGCGGATAGTGCACAATGTGGCACTTGGGCCCGGCCCACAGGGTTGCTGCGTTCCAGCGCAGATCTTCTGGCATTTGCTCGGTCGGGATCACACTGCGGTAAGTCGTATGGCCGGAGATGCGCGGTTCGCCGTCACCCACCATTTGCGCGCGGATCGGGGACCGGAGACCCTCGGCACCAATCAGCGCGGAACCTTCGAAGACGCCAAGCGACGTGTTCAGCCGAACAGTTTTTCCATCCTGATCGTAACCGTTCACCAGGGTGTTGGTGCGGATCTCGATCAGGTCGCTTGCTTCGCAAAAGTCCAGAAGAACAGAGTGCAGGTCAGCCCGGTGAACCACTGCATAGGGGTTACCCATGCGCTTCCGGAACTGCTCACCCAAGGGAATGGAGGTGATGTCGTTGCCGCTTTTTGCATCCATCAGACGGAGAGAGTCGACATAGACGGCTTTGGAGCGCGCTTCATCGCCGACACCCAAGTAGTCGAACGCGTGAAACGCATTGGGACCAATCTGAATTCCGGCGCCGATTTCCCCCAAGATGGGTGCTTGCTCGACAACGATTGAGCGGAGCCCTTTCCGGGCCAAGCCGACAGCGGCGGCCAAGCCGCCAATTCCGGCGCCCGCGATCAAGATAGGCTGTGATGGCATCTTTGCCTCCATGTTTCATAAGCCGAAGGTCGCAATCGCAACTTTCTTGTTGAGCCCCTGCCACAATTCCGCGGTCTCGGGACGCGGTTAATCTGTGATGCGTTACAGACCGGGGTACCCGGCCCGCGACACCCAGTAGTCCCAGGCCCGCGCCAGCGGCATGTCCCCCAGAAGCATCGCGCTTGTTTTCTCGATTTCGCCGTCGGTCAGGGGGGTCAGTGGGCCCAGAGGCAGAGATTGCTGCACCAAGGCGGCATTGTCCTTGAGGCCTGTGGCGACCATGCACACGGCTCTGACGTTAGCAGCGACACAGATACAACCGTGCCCGCGCAGCAGTGCCACACTGTTCTGCTCCAGCGCCCGGGAAAGCGAGTGGCCCATTTCCATGCTGTCAACCAGCATGTTGGTATCCCCGAATTCGTCCTGGCTGTCCCAGGTCGGGACTTCTTTGCCAATGACGGACGACATGTGAAAGATCGGTCGCAGTGAAATATCATTCATTGTGAATGGAATAATTGAGCGCGCGTGGTGGTGGGCAACGGAGTTTACATCCGGACGGTCTTTGTAAATTGCTCCATGGATGTGGCGCTCATTGTAAGGTCGGCGGTGGTCTTCCCCTACGAGTTCCCCGTCCAAGGTAAACTCCATGATATCCTCGCGGGTCACATTGACCGGGCTGCGGGACCGGGACAGAAAGTAGCGGTCATTGCGCAGCGGGTGGCGCACACTGACGTGCCCGAAGCTGTCGATAACGTCCTCACGGGCAAGAATTCTGTTGGCAAGAACCAGGTCGCTGATAGCAGCTTCAACAAGCTTGGTTTCTTCTTTTGTTTCTCGATCTGTAGACATCTGACTCTCCACGCCTGTTTGACACGGAGCATAGGGAGGTTCCCCCGTGAGTAAAAATATATGGTTTAAACCACACGCATAGCCTATATAATATGAAAGTGGGCTGCCTGCCCGTATGAAACATGCCACACGTTTGAGGACCCGCCGGTGCGATCCCTGATCAGCCAGATCACCCTTCATAAGCTTGAGGTGTTTTGCCACGTTGCAGAGCTGGGAAGCGTGTCGCGGGCCGCAGAAAAGTGCAGCATTGCTCAGCCCGTGGTAACGACGCATGTCAAATCTCTTGCCCAGAAGATCGGCGTGCCGCTGACCAAAAAGAACGGGCGTCAAATCACCCTGACGGAGGATGGCGAACGCATCTATGCTTGGGCCAAGGAAATCATTTCTCAGACCCGTGAACTTGAGGATGAGCTGAGAGACCGCAAAGCCGGAACGACAGGGAGCGCGTCCATCGCAGCATCCATGACCCTTGGATCCTACATTCTGCCGTCCATTGTCTCGAGGTTTAAAGATGGCCACGTACACAGTGACATCTCAGTGCAGATTGCAAATCCAAAAATGGCAAGCGAATTGGTGCAAAGAGGGGAATGCGATTTCGGCTTCACGATTTTTGACCGGGTCAGGGGCATCAGCAGTCTGGAAGTTATACCGCTCTACAGTGAAAAACTGATCCTTGCCGCTGCGCGGGATTCTGCAATTGTTGGAAGCGAAATCACGCCTGAAAGCCTGTCGGATTTACCCTTTATCACTGCCAGGGCAAACACGGCGCGCCGGGATCTGGAAGACTATGCCTTGATGACCCACGGTATTGTCAGAAGCAACATTGTTCTGGAATTCGGGCACGGCGAAGCAATTAAGCAGTCCGTCCGCGCAGGGTCAGGCATCGCCTTTCTGTTCGAGTCTTCTGTGAAGGACGAACTGCTGAGCGGTGTGCTGCGGGAGGTTCGCACTCCAGGGATGGCACTGGCATTTCCGATCTATTTTGTACGCCGCAAAGACAAAAAAATGACAGCGTTCCAGCACAAACTGGCAAACTTTATCTGTGCTGAAATTGGGAGCCTAAATCAGCTGAGTTAGTCCCCAATTGTTTGAAAGGTTCTGGCGTAATTTAAGCTACCCTCTGCTCCTGCTGATCGGGGTGGGTTTTGTGTTTTTTCATCCAATAGACCACGGTGGGGGGGGGTGCCGCCAAGGGCGAAATGTGGACGTTTTCGGTTGTAGAACTCGACCCACTTTCCGACGCCGGCCTTCGCCTCTGATCCGGTCTCCCAAGCATGCAAGTAGACGCATTGGTATTTCAACCGTCCATCATCGACCTGCGCCAAGACCTCCACGCGGTTCAACTCGCGCTCGCTCATAACCACCCATCCCATGTCCGCTCTTCCTCACATCGTTTTGCGAGGACAGTGACACTTCTGCTTTGCTCATGGGTGACATTATCGCTTTGCGGCTACACATAACTATCTCATAAGGCTTATTATGTTAATAATATGGTAGATTGCTGCGCGAAACACGACTGATTGCAAACCCCAGAACAGTAGGCTTCTACCAATCCAGGTTTGTGTGCGGCTGTCGTCAAACCAATATTTGCTTGACTGACGCTGACCCATTTCGGTTGGCGCGGCGGATACATGCCAAGTTGATGCTTTTTCGCAAAACCCTGACCCGCCAGCGCAATAGTCCCAGGCCGCAAACTGCCAGATTGAATGCACAGACAGCGTGAAAGACACGCTCACCCCCAAAAGGAGAAGACAGATGCAAAAGACAATGATCACCGCCACCACCGTATTCGCCTTGCTCATGAGCGCCGGGGCCTCCATGGCCGGGCCGTTGAATGGCCACAGCTTCGGCGGGAACGCCCATGACGTGCGCTCATCCGTATCGCAAGCGATCGGCAACACGGACAAGATGGCCCATACCTACCACGCCGACCATGGCTTTGGTCAGGATCAAAACAACCTGACCTCGACCCAATCGACATCCTCAAGCGCTAAGATTACATATCCGGTAAACCGCCCTCAGGATACTCATGCGATCATGGATGTGGCTAAGGAAAATCCTCAACAACTCCTAGAAATGTACCGCAAATAACGGGTCACCACCGCTGAGACATCGCGACGTACCACCACCCAAAGCCGGGCCCCGGATATCAACTCCGGGGCCCGGTTTCGTTTGTCGGCTGCTCCCTGTCGGGGTCTCGGGGGGAAGCCATGGCCTCCCGACACAACGCGCCCATAGCAAACCGCGCGGGCACATAGCCATCAACTTGATGCTTTTTCGCAAAACCCTGACCTGCCAGCGCAATAATCCCGGGCCGTGAACTGCCAGATTGATTGCACAGACAGCGTGAAAGACACGCTCACCCCCAAAAGGAGAAGACAGATGCAAAAGACAATGATCACAGCCGCCACAGTATTCGCCCTTGTCATCAGCGCCGGAGCGTCCATGGCGGGACCCTTGAATGGCCACGGTTTCAGCGGCAAAGCCCATGATGTGCGCGTCTCCGCATCTCAAGCGCTCAACAATGCGGACCGTGGGGCCAATACCGGTTCGCGTAATGCTGGCATTGTTGGGGCGGCGGACACCACTCAGGGCATCATACAGTTTTATTCGGTTGATACGATTGCCGATGCGGTTGCCGTTGCACAGATGATCGCCCCGAATGCAAAGGCTACCTACAACGCCGACCATGGCTTCGGTCAGGATCAAAACAACCTGACCTCGTCTGAGCCGCTGGGCACCGATATCTTTACAATTAATTTTGAAAACCATTCTGGTGGCCAGGATGGTATCCCAGTAATATTTTGGTCACCGAAATGATCACCCTGTGAGATTTCACGACACGTGACTGTCCCGCTACTCGCCTTGTGTAGATCCAGACAGGTCGCCTCCAACAAACGTAAGGTACCAACACCCAACGCCGGGCCCGGATGCCAACTCCGAGGTCCGGTTTCATCTGTCGGCAGCCCCGTTCAGGTTCGTAGCGGGTGTGGATGCCTAAGTGGATTCGGTTTTGGCCTAATCTTTCCAGACCGCATGACATCGCCAACGTGCCAGCGCTTTCGATGCGGAGCTTTTTGAAGTTGCAGGCAGCCCCATCGCTCATGTGCGCCAGCGGCTGCTCATGCAGCTGAGCTCACTGCTTGGCCGCTGCCCTGTTCGGCAAATGCGCAGCGGCACTTGCCGAACAGCTATGCCTTTATCTCAGAGCGGTTTGTATGCTGTGACATCGATTTCGATTTTGGCATCGACCATCAATTGCGAACGCACAGTGGAACGTGCCGGAGCGCCATTGGGGAAATAGCCCGCATAGACCCGGTTGAACGTCCAGAAGTCGCGGGGATCATCTAACCATACGTTGACCTTGGCGACATCATCCAGCGTGCAGCCGGCCTTAGCCAGCACGGCGATCACGTTATCCATCGTGCGCTTGGTTTGCGCTTCGATGCCACCGGGCTCGATCTCGCCGTTTTCCTTCATGGCAACCTGGCCGGAAATATAAACGAAATCCCCTGCCCGCACCGCTGGCGAAAACGGCAAGGCCTGCCCGCCGGCTCCACTGCGTTCTGCGCCAATACGCTCAATCTGCATGATATTCTCCTGTTTTTCTGAGGTGGTGTCTGGTTTGGGAAAGGTTGGGGATGGGTGCGACCGCGCCATAGCCGCAGGCCGAGAGTGCGGCGGCCGCATTGGCCCATACAGCGGCATCGCGAGGGGCTCGGCCGCGGAGCAAGCCAGCAAGGAAAGCCCCATTGAAGCAATCGCCCGCTCCAGTTGCGTCGAGTGCCCGAACTTTCTGAGGACTGATGTGGAACTGCTGGTTGCCGTCCGAAACAATTGCTCCCTTATCTCCTAATGTCAGAGCAACAATTGAAGCACCCAGATTGTGATAGAACCGAATAATTCCGTCTGGTTCGCCAATTCCCGTCAGATGCCGTGCATCGTCAAGGCCCGGCAAGGCGATGTCGCACAGTTTCATGACGCTGTGGATGGTCTCCCGAGCCTGCTCCAAAGGCCACAGTGCAGTGCGCAGGTTGGGGTCGAAGGCAAACTTCCCCCCAGCGGATTTGAGGGCCTTGGCTCCGACAATCACTGCGTTGCAGGATGAACGGCTGATTGCCAAGCTGATCCCGGAAGCATAGAAAATGTGACCGGTCTGCAAAGCCTCAAGCGGCAGGTCCTCTGGGGTGTAGCGGCTGGCAGCAGATCCGTTCCGCCGGTAGGTAAAATGGTGGCCTTCATCATCATGGGTTACGAAATACAACCCGGTTTCACGGGTTTGCGACGTCAGTACATGCTCTGCGCCAACGCCTTCGCGCCGCCAGAGCTCTCTAAGGCTGTCCGCAAAAAGGTCGCCACCTAACTGCGTGAGGATACCTGCCTTCGCACCCTGCCGGGCGGCAGCGATGGCCGTGTTGGAGATGTCGCCACCATAGCTTTGGAGAAACTCCCCGCTGGGTAGCTGATTGAACTCGATGAGCGGCTCGCCAAGGCACAACAAATCAGCCATGCTTAACCTCGCGCGCCGTATGTATCTGGGCAAAGGCTGCAGCCTTGATCGCTACAGCTGTCGTGCTGTCGCCGGGAGTAAAAAGACTTCTGCCGCCCCCGATCGGACCGCACGTAAGCCGCGACGTGCCTGCTGGCGCCCCCATTCGCGCAATCAAACTGTTCGGGCAAACTTCAACCCCCGTGGTGTGGGCCTTGTCCAGACGGGCCGAAACACCCCTGTTACGATTATCTGTGCTGTCCGCGGCGCAAGCCCGAACACGGATTTTTCTGGAGCCCCAGTCGAGGCGGTCCATACCAATGCCAAAAACCTCTGTCACCAGACCTGCCCTCTGGCTTCGACGGCCGCTTGGCCCTGTGGAGTTTCTCCACGAACCAGTTCAATATGGTCCAACATGTTGGACACAACGCAGGCGTGATTGGGCACGATCCGAAGTCGGTCACCGACGGACAGACCGATAGGACCGTCGCAAACAATGCGGCCGTGCTCTTCACTCAGTTGATCGATCAGCAGATCATCCCGGCCCATTACATGACCATATCCCTCCAGTCCCAGAAGATCGGAGGTCAGAACTTTGGAGCCAGCATCAATAACGGCACGGTCGTCGGCTGGCACTGAAACAACGGTCGCAAGCACTGATAATGCGCAATCTTCCCAGCCGCAGGTGCCGCGACCAACCAATGAGCGGTCATTATAGACATAGGTGCCAATGCGATATTCTGTTGCCAAGGGCATTTCATGCGCCTGCCACATATCTGGAGATCCCCCGGAGGATATCATCCCAACCGCAATTCCATGACTTTCCAGCAGATCGACCGCCCGCTGAAGCCATTCAGCAACGGCGTTGGCCTTGCCTGAGGGCGGGTAGGTCATCAGCCCCGCAAACTCCAGCCCCGGAGAAGCTGCAATTTCCCGAGCAAGTGTCAGCACATCCTGAGGGGTTGAAACGCCACAGCGGTCTGCGCCTGTGTTGCACTCGACCAGGACAGGTAGGTTCTCCAGCGCATCGGCAAACGCTTCGCTCAACCCCTCCACGGTTTCGCTGTTATCGGCAACAACGCTAAGCCGGACCCGGTCGGCTAGCGCACGCAGCCGCCGGGTTTTGGCGGCGCCAAGAATATTATAGGTGATCAGCACATCGCCGATACTGCCATCGGCCGTCATGGCTTCCGCTTCTGAGACTTTCTGGCACGTAACGCCAATTGCCCCCTGTTCGATCTGGTAACTGGCGAGCGACGGCAGTTTATGCGTCTTGATATGCGGGCGCAGCGCCAAGCCATGCGCGTTGCAATAGGCTTGGAACTTCCGAATATTGGCCTCTGCTACATCGAGGTCGACGAGCACGGACGGGGTGTCGAGTGTCGTAAACATCAGATTGCCTTTTTGGAATGCGGGTTTTCAACAATCGGCCAAACCTGACGCTGAAGCCGGGTGTATACCGTCTTGCGCGGATCGTTGGGATATGGACCATCGACAGCGGCATACAGGATATCGCTGGCAACCGGGGCAAAAGCTCCGTGGAAGTGGTTGGTCGATTTGACGATCAGGATCCGCTTTTGCCGGATATCTATGCCAAGGTTGGTGAACAGATCAGGCGAGAACGCCTGGCTGCGGTTCGAGTTCAGAACAATGTCCAGATCGCCGATCCGGATGGCTGCGCTGTCCCCCAGTGGTACCACGGAAGCACCGAAGCTCTGAACTGCGTTACGCACCAGACGGGTGACGGTTACCCGTGCATCAATGGGTTGGCCGGCATGGGCGCAGGTCTTGCCGCCAAAGCGCAGGTTCAGGCTCGCGCCTTCCCCAGCGGCAAAACACAGGCGGACAGCCATTGGATCCCAGATCGTGCCTAGCGCCGCACCGGTCAATTGCATGTCCATTGCGTATTGTAAAAGTATCGTCGAGTCTCCCGCCACACCTCCGCCGGGGTTATCCCAGACATCGGCAATGACAACGGGACCTTCCAAGGCTTGATCCGCACGGGCAAGGGCGTCCTGAGGCAGCAGGAACTCGGGCGCTGCGCGGCCTCGAAAACTGTACAATTCCGAACCCAACTCTTGCGCTATCCGGGCACCCTTAACGGGTTCATTGTCGGTTATCACAATGATCTTGGCGCCAAGATCCGGAGAGTCCCCAGCCATGAAGCCATGGATGGCCGAAACCGAAAGAACCTGCCCCGACTGTTCCAGTTGCTTGATCTTGTCGACAAATCCGCGCATCGGCTGACGGCTGGTCGGCAAGACGTCGATCATCTGCACATCGAAGACTTGGATATCTGGGCGGAGCTGCCCGCGGGCGGCGCGTAGCGTAAGATCGACGCAGGCCTCGCCGGCCTCAACGAAATCAGTATGCGGAAATTCCTTGAACACCGTGATCACATCGGCGTTTTCAGCCCGCTTTGTGCTGAGATGGCTGTGCGGATCAAAGCTCACGCCAATTTTGCAATTCGGCCCCGCTATCCTGCGTGCCTGTTCCAGCAGTTCACCTTCACAATCGACACAGCCGTCGGCGATCATTGCACCATGCAGACCAAAGATGGCGGCATCTACCGGCAGCGCCGCACGGAGTTGATCCAGCACTTCGTTGCGCAGCCGCTCCCAGGTAGAGCGGCTGACCAGCCCACCCGGCTCCGCCCATGTTGCGGTGCCTTCAATCAGTTCGATCCCTTCGCTTTGCACCCTCTTGCGAAGTGCCGGAAAGACCGCGCTGCACAGGGTCGGGGTTTCCGGATGCTCACCGGGCGCGGCATAAAAGCTCTGCTCAAAGTCGGTGAAATCCGTGCGCAGCGGCGAAAAAGAGTTCGTTTCTGTCGCCAGAGATGCACAGAACACACGCATAATAATATCCTTAGGATCGATCGTATCGCAGGGGGACGACGGCCGCCCCCCTGCCATTCCAATGTCAGTTCAAATAGCCGTCCACGTTGGCGGCTTCGACTTCGGACTTAAACAATGTCAGCAGCTCAGATGCTTTGGCATCCAGGTTCTCCGCCACATGCGCCTCAAAGGCGGGCTGTGTCGCACCTGCCATGGCGCTGCGCTGTTCGTCGCTCAGGGCAGTGACTTCAATTTTGCCCATCAGTCCGGCCAGGCCACGGTCTGAGGCCTCGATGACCCGGGAAATGCCGCGGCTCGCAGTCACGCAATTCTCGGCTGCAACGCGCAAGGTGGCCTGTTCGCTTTCGCTCAGGCCTTCAAAGAAGGCGCGGTTCACCATGAAGGTATAGGGCGAGAACAGGTGGTTGGTTAACGTCATATATTTCTGCACTTCGGCGAAGTTGGCGAAGGAGATGATCGGAACGGGATTCATCTGACCGTCGATCACGCCAGTCTGCAGGCCGGAATATACCTCGCCCCAGCTGAGCGGATAAGCCTCTGCTCCCAATGCCTTAACGATGGTCTGGTGCGACGGCAGCGTCATCGTGCGGATGCGAATGCCGTCGAAATCTTCCAGATTTGCAATCGCACGCTGCGAATTGGTGACCGCAAAAAAACCGCCGGTATCCGGGAAACCGAGCACAACCACATCGCCCAGGGTTTCCTCGATGTCTGCGGCCAGTGCCTCGCCAAATGCCCCATCAAAGACAGCGTAGGTGGAGGAGTTATTGGCAAAAGCAAAGGGCAGATTCAGCACGTCAATCCGCGGATAATAACTGGCCAGCGCCCCCGTCGACGTCAGGGTTGCCTGAATGACACCGTCACGCAGTTGCTGCACATGCTCAGCTGCGGTCCCCAGCTGGTTGGAGCCGAACACTTCTACCGTGACGCTACCATTGGTGTCTGCGGTCACAATATTGGAAAACACTGCCGTACAGGCATGAGCCGGGTTTTCGAACGGATCGGTCTTGTTATCATGACCGAAGCGGATCACCCCGCCATCAGCCATGGCTGATGTTGCTGTCAGGGTAGTGGTCAAGGCTGCGGCAGCAATGCCCTTGGTAAATGTCTTCATGATTTCCTCCTGTTGGTTTTGAAGACTTGTTTTGATGTTGGCCCTATTGGGCAAATCCAAAGGCACGCGGCAGATACAGTGCAGCGTCCTCCCAGAATGCGAAGAGAAAGAGGATGGCGATTTCCGCGATCAAGAAAGGCGCCAGCTTTACAGAAATTCGCTCCAGCTTCTCGCCGGTGACCGAAGACAAGACGAACAGGCAGGCGCCCACCGGCGGCGTCATCAGTGAGATATTGAGCGCCAGAACAAAGATGATGCCAGCATGGATCGGCTCCAGTCCTATCTGTTCGGTCAAGGGCACCAGCACCGGTGCCAGGATGATCAGAATGGCGGTGATATCCATGACCATGCCGACCACCAGCAGGACACAGATGATAATGGCAATCACCGCCATCGGGTTGCTGGAAATGCCCAAGACAGCACCGGCAATCGCTTGCGGAATGCGCTCAAAGCTCATCCACCAGCCCAGAATTCCTGCGAAAGCGATGATGACAAAGATCACGCCGGTGATCCGGGCAGTGCGCACCAGCATCCCGTAAAAATCCTTCAGTGTCAGGGAACGGTAGACGAAGACGCCGATGAACAGCGCATAAGCCACAGCGATAGAGGCAGCCTCTGTTGGAGTGACGATGCCGCCCAAGATACCGCCCAAGATGATAATCGGCATCAACAGAGCAGTAATGGAAGAGCGGAACGTATCCAAGACCTCGCGCAGGCTGGCACCACGAGCGGCTTTGGGTAGGTTTTCCCGTTTGCCACCGATGACGATCACCGCCATGCAAACGATGCAGATGACCAGGCCGGGCAGGATGCCCGCAGCGAACAACCCGCCGATTGAAACGCCCATGAGCGAACCATAGACCACCATCAAGCCAGAGGGCGGAATGGTCGGCCCGATGATCGATCCGGCCGCGGTCACCGCGCAGGCGTAATCGCGGCGGTAGCCTTCCTTCACCATGGCAGGCACCAAGGTCCGGCCAAAAGCAGCGGCATCTGCGGTGGCAGAGCCAGTCAGCCCTGCAAAGAAAACCGAAGCCAGCATATTCGTATGGGCCAACCCGCCGCGAAAGCGGCCAACCAGAACCTGCGCCAGTTTTACCAGACGATCGGTGATGCCGATGCCGTTCATGACTTCACCCGCAAGGATAAAGAAGGGCATCGCCAGGAACGGAAAGATATTCAGCCCGTTGAAGATCTTACTGGGGCCGATCGCCAGGAAATTCATCCCGCCCATGCTGATCAGCCCAGTCACCCCGGCTAACCCGATCGCAAAGCCAATCGGCATGCCAAACAGGATCAACAGAACAAATACTGCAGCGACAATCATTCCTGCGCTCTTTCTTCGTCAGGCTGGATATGGTCAAGCTGGGTGCCGCGGTCGCGTAGCATCACCAGTACAAGCTGGATCACCGCCAGCAGCGCCGAAGCAGGAATAGCCCAGAAGAATGGCTCCAGAGTCGCGCCGAAAATCATCGCCTGCCGGGTTGATCCCGATTGAGCAAAGCCGATGCCGAACCACAGAACATAGGCGAACAGCGCAAGCGCCAGAATGTCGATGCAAATCAAGATAGCATTGCGTGCCTTTTGGGGGAGTGCCACGAGAAAGGCCGTCAGCCCGATATGCTCACGCCGGGCGATCCCTGAGGATACTGCCAGCATCGCAGCCCAGATCATAAGATAGCGGGCCAGCGTTTCCGGCCAGGGCAGCTGCCAATGAAACCAGTAGCGATCAACAACACCGATCCAGACATCAAGCACCAACGCAACCATGAGCGCCGCCACGATTGCTTCAACTGTTCGGTTGATCCCCAGACTGATCCGCTCAGCTAATGCAGAAGCCATTCCACCCTCCAAATGAAATTCAATTAGATTTTGGAGACAGCAAGCACTGAAAGTCAAGAATTTTATGTTATCCAGTTACGTTTTTTGTCCAGAAAAGCCCACTTAAGGTGGTAGATTGATCGACATACGTAACTAAGGTACAAAACTTACAAAGGAGGCCTCATGCCGCAAGAAAAACTGAACAACACTAAGCCACATCAAGTGGCAGTGGATGTAATTTCCAACTTGAACAGTCAGATAGACACGCTTCCAACGCGGGAGCGCAAAGTGGCCGGGTATGTGCAAAACAATCTTGAGAGCATCAGCTCTATGACAATTGCTGAATTGGCCAGGGTCTGTGACGTCAGCACCCCGACTGTCGTACGCTTCTGCCGCTCGGTGGGCTGCGAAGGCTTCCGCGAGTTCAAAATCCGTCTGGCGCAGAACCTGGCCGTCAGTCTCCAGTATCTCGTCGTCGATTCTCACGAGACCCAGCGCTCTGACGCCGGCAATATCGACCAGATCATCGGTGCGCTATCGGCCACCGTGAACATCATGCGTAAACAGGTAGATCACGCCGCGCTGTCCCAGGCGGCGGATCTGTTGGGCCAGGCACGTTCCGTTGTGATCGGCGGTGTTGGCGGCGGCGCTTCTATGCTCGCGGAAGAGGCCGCCAACCGGCTGTTCCGGCTTGGGATACCGACGATTGCAGTCTCGGATAGCTATCTACTTCAAATGCGCGCCGCGACGCTTCATGCCAGCGACGTTCTGCTGCTGATCTCCGCCAGCGGAGAGGCAAACGAGATGCTGAGCGCCGCCGAAATCGCCAATGGTTATGGAGCATCCACGTTAGCCATTACCAGAAGCGGCAGTCGGCTTTCCGAAGTAGCCCAGACCGCAATCGCTCTGGACTTGCCGGAGGATCCGGATGTTCACAAGCCCACAGCCTCGCGGTATGCCTACCTGGTGATCATCGACGCTTTGGCAATGTCAGTTGCACAAAGCCAATCAAGCCAAACCACGGAAAATCTCCGTAGAATCCGGGCATCCCTAACCGCCTTCCACGGCCGCACCGGCCCGCAACCGTTAGGAGACTGACACAGCAAGGACTGTTGCACCTGTCGATATTGTCCTGGCTTTTGCAGTTGGCTGTCGCCGGATCAGAGAAGCTTGAACAGGTGCGCAATGAACAGAAAGTCTAGAACGTCTGGCTGTTTTTTCGGACGTGGGCCTTGTCCTACAGATCGATCCGCCATTGAGCCAGGGAAGTTCGCCGCATTGAGCGGCACCGCCTGCCTTGTGGATTTCCTACTCGACAGCGAACAACAGCAATAAGTTGCTCTGACTAAGCCCGCCACAATGGGACGTAAGCGGTTTTCTTCCTGCCCCCCCTACAGCCGTGGGCGGGTGCGCCATATACGCGGTGTCGACACCGCTCTCTTATCCCAACCCGCCAATTATGACTGAGGCTTCGGACAGGTGACGATCTCCACCAAATCGTCGGGATTATACTCTGCGGAGTGTGGGCCATGTAGGTGGAGCTGATCAAAACCGAGACATGGCCTTCTGAAAATTTCAGAAAATTTCAGCACCAGTTTCAGGACATCTGACCTCAGCGACCTGATGATGACTGGGCAAGGTTCACAACGACAGGGCCTGCTGCCAATCATCAAAGCGAGGAATTCACTATGTCTACCCTTTTGACAATCAACGTAAAAAATCTGGAGCCAGCAACCCAGGGCTTCTTCTTTTTCCAGGAGCCGGCAAACTATACCGGCGGTGCAACGGTATATTCGAACAGTCTCTTCGCAGAGAACCTTGCCAACTACGGTTCGTCAGGATCAATCCTGACCTTTCAGGTTGATCTGCAGTATTATGCGGGCATTCAGGAGGCCCATTCGGCACCGGCCGTTGGCCAGTCCTCAGGCTATTCGTCTGCCAGCCGTGCGATCGATCTTGCGCCTGCTGGTGGTGGCGCTGCCAATGACTCCACGACCGCCAGCGTGAGCCCTGCACTTGGCCTATCCACGCCAACGAACGAGGCCGGCGTACAGCCTGGCGCGTTCCGGATCAACACTCCCAGCTTCTCTTCACCGCCCTTCTACAACGTCGGCTCCGCGGTATCTGCAAACGGTGGGATCGTCTTGTCGAACTTTGTTCAGGCAAATCCACAGTCGCATGTCGATTGCGAGCCGATCCTGAAATACTACGTTGCAACAGGTACCTACACGCCTGGTACCGTGATGGATTTCACCGCTGCGTCAAAGACCTCGGCCCTGTGTGATTTCACCGGGGGCTACACTGTGATTGACGTGGAGCTGGCAGCTAATGGTGATTGGAACATCACCAGCCGGACCTAGGTCAACCTCTCTCCGTCCTTGGTGGAACTTCGGAGCAGTTTAGGCTGCGCCGTAGAATGGACTGCACTCATGCCGCATACGCTGACCATAGTAATCAGGAACCTGTCTCAATCTAAAATGCAGTTCTATGCGTTTCAGCATCCTGCAGATTACCAGAGTTCAGGAAGTGTACTTCAGTCGTCATCGGCCAGCTTAGCTACGGGTGCAGTCCTCCCCTACAAATCATCTGGGTCCACGCTTCAGTTTCAATTTGAACGACAACCTCATGTCGCCGCATTTAGCAATCAAGCTAAATTCGCCATGCTTGTGAAACCACAACCGTTTGAAAGCGCGGCGCAAACTTCAGTTGTTGCCAATTGGCCGATTGCTCTGACGCCAAGAGACCAGACCAAGCAGGTGCCTAATGATACTCAGTTGACGGTCGGATCGCTCGGTTTATCCATGCCGGTCTACGCATCGGGCATCCCTGAAGGGAACTTTGGTATCCAGATACCAAGCTACACTCCCACTGGTGGTTTGAAGCTCCACTGCGGCAATGGGATCAAGGTGAAAAACACGCAGGTCGTCTTGTCCAGCTACGTCACCCCCGCGCCAGTCAGTCACATATTCTGCGCGCCAAAACCGAAATTCTACGTGAAGACAGGCAATCATCCCGTCGGATCACCCATTTCGTTTTCGGCCGCAGGGGCTGCACTCTGCGATTTTACTCAGGGCTATTCCACCTGCAACGTGGACTATCAGCCAGACGGCACATTCACAGTCCACCGCCAATAATCACTTGTTGCGGGGCCTTTTTGGGCCCCGGGAAACACGTCGCTGCATGGCGATCTACCTCAAATCTCTGGTGAATAAGGAATTTAGATATGACACTTCTTAAAAGACTAGCTGCCACTCTCCTGCTGTTGATTACACTGCCTGCCCTTGCGCATGCTGCGTGCACAGCAACCAACAATACCGAATATTCCGCGGCTATTGCCCATGGCCATGCTTACACCAAGCACTCAGCCGAATTCGTACATGGAAAAGTAATCGATGGCTTGGCATTCCCCGATCCGACGATTGCCAATGCGGATGAATTCGCAACATTTCTTTTGGGGATTATGAACGCTCCGACGGAGTCCAAGCCCTTGGCCAACAATCGCTATGCATACTGGCACACGCCCACCGGCACGGTCATCATCACGAATGATAATGCCAATGACTGCGGCACCGCGTTTCGTCCATTGACCGGCAAGACCTACTACGACAACCTAAGTTGAGTTCAGCCCTAAATCCATGCCGTCTCTCCGATTTTGCGGAGGGCGGCAGATTTAATGAGGAAAGCGCAATGCCTGAAAAATCTCCAAACACGTTGACGGCAACAGAGTGTATGGCTTTGGCCAATTGTCTGAATCATATGGTTTCACAGACAGAAACGGACGAGTTTTCGACCCTTGTGGGTATTGACAAGGAAAGCGCGAAGGCCCTGATGATCAAGCTAAAAACTATGATCGCAAACTGACCTGAAGCCCGTGAACATTGCCCCTGCCGGGGCAATGTCGCTCAACCTCTTTCAGGCCAACCAAAATCCACTGAAATATCCACCTGGCCACCACCTGTTCGGGTTATGGGGACCTTGTTATCAGGATCTTCGGCCTCCGCCAAAGAGCGCAGCCAATTGCGGTCAGTCTCCACCCCTTCTGAAGTCATCTGAACCGCCAGACGCGCAACCCTGGGTGCCGCGACACTGGTGCCGCCCATGCGAGTCAAGCTGCCACTGCTGGATCCCGCGCTCAATACGCCGGTCAAGACCGGACTATCATCTGCAAGTGCCGCCGCATCGGGTCCTAGTCGATTGGCTTTTTTCTTCCCACGAGAAGGCGTAATCGGCCCTGCGGCGGAGTAGTCTGAGAGCAAGCGGTTACTTTGGGTGAAGGCGGCAACCACCATAGGTGTTTTCCCGCAGGCATAACCGCTCAACGTGCCGGCGCGGTGGATTGGGCTGGTTGTTCCCGCCGGATCCACCGGAAGGGGCGCGCCAAGCGCGTTGAAATAAACATAGTCAGCGTTGTTAAAATACCCTTGCCGACCACCGGGCAGAAAACCGGGCAAGGTTTCGTCACGCTCTATCCAGATTTGAACGTCATCAGTGCGACCCATATCGCAGGATGTAATATCGAGCTGCCAACGACCTGCTCGCGCTAGGTCGATAGCGGATTGATGCGCAGTAGGATTGATGCTGAAGGTCATCACCCCGCGACGTGTTTGCCCTCCGTCGAACCGATACGTCAGGCGTGCGACCTCTTGGCCTTGCTCATCGACCAGCCGCTGCCCGGTATTGCCCGATACATAAACTGTCTTGCTCGTGGGGCCAGATGGAACCGTAACACGGGCCCCGACAAACCGGGGTGGCGGATTGGTTGAGTGGTACGGCATCCACATCTGGAGATGGCTTGACGTCCGGTCATCCGGCTGAGCAACAAAATCCAGTTTCCACGATGGGCTCTTGGATTTGCTTTTCGCGTTCTGAAGGTTCAGGCCCGCATGAATACGACTAAGGTTACCATTGCCCGCCGGTAACACAATCTGGCGTGTTTGATCTGGATCGGGATTCTTCGCTTGCGGCCCGAAATATCGGTCAATCACGCGGTCAATACTGCTGGTTCCATCGTGCGGCCCGGCAAAGTTCCCATAGCTGAAATTGAATATGACAGGCGGTTTACTTTTGTCAGGCATTCGGAACCGCGCCGCCTGATTGCACAAGCGCTTGAGTGCTAGCTTAAAGCTGGGCAGCGTATTCTGTCCGGTAGAGTCCTCAGTAACCCGTGAGGGCAACAACGCGCAGATAATCGGTCGGTTACTCGGAGCGTTGCTCATCGAATATCCAGCGGCAAGCGCCATCACATGCGTGCCATGCGAACGACGCAGGGCAACCGCGGAAAGTGTTTTGCTTCGCGCATTTACCAAACCAACCGCTGCATAAAATGCAGGCTCATCTAACAAACCGTTGGTCGTATATTCCTGCAAAAGAGTGTCGATTTGGGCTTTACTATAGCTGCGCCCTGACGCCCTCCCCTGAGAGAGGTGTTCAGGAGACGCCGACAGGATAGTTGCAAACTCCACCCGTGACGACACAAGGCCATCTCGAAACAGGTTATGAGCGAAGGCAATCGCATCGTCGATGACAGCTGTGATGACCGTTCCTTCGGGCACCTCAATGATCTTACGATGATTGCTGTCATCATCATTTGTATCAACGTCAGGCAGATCAGCGGCCGCAACAGTTGCGCCCAACGTCAACCCTATCACTGAATAATCGGCAGCGTGACGGTTGAAGGCATCTAACAGCGGTTTGCGGGCAAAAATGGAAACGAACTGCGTTTCTTCGACCCGATCACGGTCATCTGCATCATAATCAACCGGGATGACCAAGTAATCCGGGAACCGGCTTTGCGCGCGCTCTTCAAACTCGCGGATACTGATATCTTGCAGCTCAACAAGGGCGGACCACCAAGGTTGAGACGCTGCTGATGTAGTGTGCACAAGCGGACGCGACAATCGATAGTCAGCAATGTCAGACAGCAGATCCTGCGACTGAAATGTTTCCCAATGCAATGGCATGGTTTTTACTCCTATTTCGACAAAGCATTGGAATTATATGGAGAAATCCTGCCACTCGGCCTGTGCTTTCTTCCAAAGCCAAGTCAGAACCGGAGAAGCCATATCCGGTGTCGTCGGGTGACACTCACTGGTGGCCCAGGGGTTACGTTTCTTGCCCGCCTTTTTCGTTTGGCGATCGTCGCGTGCAACATACAACGCGTGCCAATCAAAATCCTCCGCAGCATTGAACGCAGGGCCATTGAAGCAGGCACTTGTCAGCTCATTCGCCTCCGGGTCACAAACCGCGTGCAGATAGTCCGCTAATGTGAGCCCAAGCATAGCCCCGGCTGCACTATCAACTGGAAAGTGAACGCCTGCGACAGTCCGGTTTGTGGCAATCCGGGATGCCAAACGCATGAACATTTCGCCCCAGACGCCGTCTTGATGATATTGCTCCGAGTTGGAGGCCCGCAGCAGCTTCCATAGGAGGCGCGCCGTAACGAAGGATTCCGTGGCATGGCCACTCGGCAAAGAACCGTGAGTGGGCGTTGGGATTATGGGTTGAACCTGCGGCGAAAACTCTATCGGGCGTTTGGCAGAAATACTGTATTTCAAACGCATGCCACAATAGTTGGTGAACCCGAGTGCTGCAGACATCAATTCCAGCGTGAAGGGGGTTCTTGCAGGATCCATATAAGAAATCGACGCCAAAAAAGGCGTAATTGCGCTAGTCTGCGAAAGGATCTCTGCCGCCCGATCGCCACGCAGGTCAGCATAGGCGGTGAGATAGGCCATCTGTTCCTTGAACTGATCAATCGTCGGGGCTGTGATTTGGACTAGGAGGCTATCTGGTTGAGGCGAACGGCCCGCTGGCCGAGTATCCCGCCGCCAAAGGCTGGCGATTGCCGTCTCATCCGTGGCATCCGAAAATGCCACCCGCGAGCCTAATTCAGACAAGTATAGACTGGCCCGGACATCTGCCGATAACCGCGCCAGATTGCGCGGATCGTGGGGGCTACCCGGAGTAATGTGGGGGTTCAGATCTAAGGGCGCACCGACAATACCATCGCGCGTCGTTAGCAAGGCCTCAGCTGCGACCGTACTTCCAGCAGTTCCAAAGCTATTAAAGCTGTTGAAGCTATTGAAGCTATTGAAGCTGTTAAAACTATTCTCGGGCGAACCTTTGGCATTGAAGGGCAATTCAACTTTCCTTTGATAAATCATAGGGTACTCGCGATAGTCACCCGATCAGGAAGAGATCAGATGGCATGTCACGGCCTTAAATTGTTCGGGGCAACGCTCGTATGAAAAATTATGCTCAAACGACGCCATTCTACTGGCGCCGCCTACCATGCCGCTCTCACACTGACCGACCTTTACACCCCCTTGCGGCGCCAAAACCTACCAGAAACCAACACTGGGGAACGATGCATCCCCAATGCGCCAAGGCGCAGCGATTACTACCTTAGGGCGTTTTAAAATAAATGAAACAAAATAAAGTTGCACCTCTTATCATCGTGCTATGATGCCGCCAAAACAACGGTTCCACTTGAGATTCCGCTTAGGTTTCAGGAATCCCGAGGTCCTTCAGCGTTTCCGCAAAACGTAAACCGACTTGATAAGAGGAACTGGGAGACCGTTTCAGCCATCCGTCGACAGTCAGATTAGGCTGCACTCTCAGCAGCTCTCTAGTCGTTTTACGCGCGTCGCTCTCACGTCCCAAGCGCAATTGTGCGACAGCTTTTATCCGCAAAGTAGAGGCATGTGACCGGTTCAGCCGAAGCGAAGCCTCCGCCAGTTCAACGGTACGGGGCAAATTATCAGCGGCGAGGCTCGCTCCAGCAGAAAGCGCCAGGAACATGAAGCGATGCGGGTCGAGCGGGGCAAGATGCATGGCAAGTTCGGTGTCGCTGACCGCCAGATCCCCCTGTCCTTGAAACGCATAAAGCGTACCCCGCAGCAGGCGTCCGTTTGCATCGTTCGGGTTCACTTCCAGCGCTGTATTATAGCGATCTTGTGCAAGCTCCAAATCCCTAAAGAGATTAACTAAAACAGCACCTTCGCTAATAAGACCCAATGCACATTCTGGATCAATTTCGAGCGCACGCGATGTATACTGTAGCGCACTCTGACCATCATTTTCTGGCGTTTCTGTCCAACCTTGTTGGACCTGAAGAACATACCACCGGGCCACCCAGGACAAAACTAATGGGTGATCGGGAGTTCGATCCATCAACTCATCCAACATGACCCGCGCCGCTTGGAAATCGGATTTGGATAGCCTATGCATGAGAGCAACCGCACCCAGCAAAAGCGTTGAATTTTTCAACGATGTGATTGGCTGCAATCGTGATTTTCGCACTTCATTGAGGCTAATCGCTTTGCGAACGCTCATCACAATCTCATCAATAACACTGAGATTGTTGATCCAGCTTTCTAACGGCTTCAAGATCCGCTCTGACCATAAAATCTTGCCGGAAGAAACATCGGTCAATTCAAGAGTGACGATCACCCGTGCGCCATCTTCGTCGCAGACCCCGGACATCAGAAATTCTGCGTTGAACGTCTTTTTGCAAAGCTCCAACGTCATGTTTTCTGTCCGGATTCCGAACGTTGAGAGACGTGAAATTACGTTGAGGTCAGTTGATTGGGATAATGCCGATATGATGTCATCAACCAAGACATTGGCCAGAACAGGATCATGAGCGCTGCGATTACGTGTAGTAAACGGTAGGACAGCCACTGTTGGCAATACATCGTCCAGATTGGTGCGCGCAGCAGGATAGTATGTCGATCCATATCGGTGCACACGATACAAGCGGATACCATCGACCTCAGCCAGTTGATGCTGATCTCCTAGATCCTCGAATTCGCATTCCAAACTGAAGTGCAGCTGATCCCTTACCTCTACGGTGGCGTATTCCCGCCCATCGTTCGACACTCGCAGCAATTTTGACAAGGCTGCGATCCGGCTTCTTTCAAGAGTATCGAAGGCAGTGCGAAGAACGCCAATTCCCAACGCACCTGCACTCCTGTTCAAGGCCCGGCTGCATCGAACTGCTTCGATTGGGGTTGCAAAGGTCAGAGTTGCACTGTTTCCATCAATTGCTTTCGCCCCGGTGGGTCGGTGCAGCCGTACCACCGATTGTACCGCGTCATGCAGCGAGGTTTGGTCAGGCCCTCCTGCAGGTCGACATATGATCATCACAGTACGCTGGCGTGTCGCCTCCCATTCTATCAGGTCGGCGCTGATATGGTGAGGCAGAGTTTTCTGCGTGGTACTGGCGAGAACAACGGATCGACTATCCAACAGGTATCCTTGTTTTGGAATGGTGCGAAGCAACTTGCGATCGCTATCCCCCAACGATTTGCGAATTTCCGAGATGCATTGTGTGAGGCTGTCATCCGTCACACTCGTATTCGGCCAGACGGCAGCAAACAGTTCAGACTTGGTAATCACTGTACCTGATTGTCTGGCCAATACGGCTAAGACCTGGCCAGACTGAGGCCGCAACCGAACCGTGTTTCCAGACGGGTCTAAGAGTTCATTGGATACCGGATCATAGAAATGCTCTCCAATCTGAAGTTGGTTTCCGCCATCGGGATGCTTTACGGTATCGGTCATGAAGCCTAAGCTACCTATATATTTGATATTTTTACGCCCATGATACCCGATATTTTGCACTCTTCAGCTGTCGGTTCTGACGGCAAATCCAACGAAATTCTAAAAGCGAGCAGAAGCCTAACGCTTCATCCCTCAACATGTAAAAGTTACAATCATAAGAGCAACCCAGAATGTATCTGTCGCGTTCCGATGGCGACCCAGTCGCTCGTTTCAGCCGCATCCTTTTCGAAAGTGACTGGGTTTTTCCCCGCCTAAGGCAGAGTGTCGTCGGGGCGAGGCTCGGAAACCATATATGGTTGAAGATTGCCATCTACGTAGTCAGCTGCCCCTACCTGCAAAGGAGAACTGGTTGCTGACATCAGGGATTTGACCGCGAGCTGTCAGATAAGATGCTGAAAACGGCTTGGACTGGCGGGCAGCAGGAACCTTCTGCCGCGTCGACTGTTCTTATTATATATCAATCAAACGCAGTTAAGTCGGCGATCGTCGGCTGATCTGAGCTGAACAGGAGCAAGTCCCATGACAAAGTTCGAACCGAAAGAGCAGCTGTATGATCTGAATGGATCTGAACAGCATATCCCTTTGAAAAATCGTGCGGGTGAAAATGGTGATCCCACCCATGCAGACACAGAGGGTGCGCTTAAGGGGGATCTGGCTGACCAGGTAGACAAAGCCGATGCCGATACGCAGATTGCGGATGAACTGAAGGACCTGGTCGACAACAACTGACCACAGCTAACCAGCGGCGCAGTTGATAGTCTGCGCTGCTCCCCACCGCCAGTGCGCATGACATCGAGCTGTTTTTCGAGGCTGATCACTCCGAGTTCTCGCGTTTTCAGGTTCGCGACGATGTACATGAGTTAGTTGAGAGAGCACCCGAACCGATCTGAGCGCGTGATGGCGAGGCGATCGCCGACCTAGTCCATTTTGAGCCAAGGCTTTGATGTAGCCTTGGCAAGATGGTCCGAGGAGATAAGCTTGCATGGATATTCCCAGCTTCCCCCCCTGTTGCCTCGGCATATCGAAACCAAAGCCGCCAACTGCGCTCGCCGTGGTGAGCGCCGCGCAATCAGAATTTCCGACGGCCCCCGTACTGGGGGTCAGTTCAAAGTTGAACCCATCCCTGTGGCGGCTTGCCCTTACCTGGGTGGACCTCACCACACGTTTTGCAAGTGCGCGCCTCGATATTGGAGTGGAATGCCTCGTAAATCTTGGGCAATGCCGAGACGATGCCGTCTGTACCATCCAGTGTGACCTCTTCACGGTGAACCAGCGCCTCGCAGTTGAAGCAAAACCACTCAAAGCCCTCTTTCATACCGGGCCGGCGCGGCGCCTCGACGACGATGCCGATTGAGCCCTCCTGCGGGCGTTGCGGCGCATGGCGCACATGCGGCGGCAACATGAATACCTCACCCTCTCGCACCGGCACATCATAGATCTTACCGCCATCCGCGATTTTGATCATCATGTCGCCCTTCTGCTGAAAGAACCATTCCTCCACCGGATCATCATGGAAATCGCAGCGGGTGTTGGGACCGCCGACCACCATGACAATCATGCCGTCGCCGTCCTTGTGCAGCAGCTGATTGCCGACCGGCGGCTTCAGCTTGTCCGCGTTCTCCGCCAGCCATTTTTGAAAATTGAAGGGCTTCAGAGTAGGATGATTGGACATGTTTGATCTCCTTGGGACTATAACTGTTGCCTTGCGCGCAGTGCTTCAGGCGATGCTGCGGGAATGCCAAACGTTCTTGACAGTCAGATAGCTGTCCAAACCCTCGGCGCCACCTTCGCGGCCCTGGCCGCTGGCCTTGATCCCACCAAAGGGGGTTTCCGGTAGAGAGGCCTCCAACGTGTTGATCGAAAGGTTGCCAACCTCGACTTCGTCGATCATCCGGTCGATGTAATCGGCGCGGTTTGTCATGCCATAGCCCGCCAGCCCGTAGGGCACCGCATTTGCCGCCGCGATGGCTGCATCCAGATCTGCCACCGGGTTCAGTACCGCAATCGGCCCAAAAGGCTCCTCCTGCATGATCCGAGCCTCAGGCGGAACATCGGCCAGCACTGTAGGTTGGAAAAAATAGCCCCGCTCGCCTAGCCGCGCGCCGCCGGTCAGAAGCTCCGCGCCCTTGGCAACCGCATCCTCGACCAGCGCCGTCAGCACCGGGAGGCGGCGCTCGTTGGCGGTTGGCCCCATCTCGACGCCCGGCTCCACGCCGTTGCCAACGACGGTTGCGGCCGCACGTTCGGTGAAGCGGGCCTTGAACTCCTCAAAAATGCTGCGATGAACAAAAAAACGGGTCGGTGATGTGCAGACCTGACCGGTATTGCGCATCTTGCGGATGGCGCCACTGACCGCAGCCTTTTCCACATCCGCATCTTCGCAGACAATGACGGGCGCATGGCCGCCCAGCTCCATCAGCGCGCGGGTGTCGTGCCTGGCAGCAAGACTTGTCAGCTGGCGCCCTACGGCAGTGGACCCGGTCAGAGCCACGAGCTTTACCGCCGGCTGTGGGATCAGATATTCAGAGATCTCTGAGGGCACCCCGAACACCAGGTTCAGGACCCCAGCCGGCAGGCCCGCATCCTGAAATGCGCGCACGATATGCACCGCGCCGCCGGGCGTTTCCTCGGCTGCCTTCAGAATAATCGAACAGCCCGATGCCAGCGCCCCCGCAACCTTGCGAGCAGGCTGGCTCATGGGAAAGTTCCAGGGTGAGAATGCCGCAACCACCCCGATAGGATGATGATGGACTGACAGTTTTGAGCCCGCCGCCGCCGGAATGACACGCCCATAGGCGCGCATAGCCTCACCTGCATCCCATTCAAAGAACTCAGCGCCACGGATAACCTCCAGCCGGGCCTGTGCAAGCGGCTTACCGTGCTCGGCTGTGATGGTCTGTGCGATCACTTCCTGCCGCTCGCGCATCAGCGCGGCGGCCCGCAGGATGATATCGGCACGTTCACGCGGCGCGGTGCGGCTCCAGACCGCCAGCCCCCGCTCCGCCGCCGCCAGCGCATCCTCCAGATCCGCGCGACCGGCGCAGGGCAGCTGCCCCAATTCTTCTTCGCTGGCCGGGTTAACGACAGCGATACTGCGCTCCGCCTTCCGCCACTGGCCATCGATAAAGAGGTTGAGATCGGGATACATGTGCCTGCGCCTCCTGGAATTGAACGACCCGATTAGGCGCAGGCCTGGCACAAGCGTTCAACTGATATCCGGGAAAGCAGATATGCTGTTTCCTGATAGCCAATCCGCCCACCGGTCTACGGGCTGCTTTCGCTCTGGTCTTCCACCCGGTCAAAGAAGCGACGAGTGAAGCCCGCGTGCTCTTCCAGCAGGCGCACGGCCCGATCCTCATCGCGCGCCAATACCGCCTCCATCAGCTTGGTGTGATGCGCAATGCCAAGGGCGGCACGGCTGTGAGAGATCAATTCCGGACTCCCTAGGAACTTACTGCGGTTGTCGCCTGTGAACATGCTGAAGAAATGTCGGTCCAGATGGTTGGATATCTGATCGTAGAACAAATTCAGCCATTGTGAGCGCGACGCCACCAACAGCGCCCTATGGAAACCGCGGTGCCGGTCCGACCACAACCGCAAGTCATCAAGGTTGCTTGTCTCCGCCGGCTCGACCGCTTTGGCCAGCAGATGGTGGCTGGATAGGATCCCTGCCTCCCAGACATCATCACCATGCGCAATCGCCTCGCGCAGCAGGGCGGTTTCGATCACGAGCCGACAGCCTTCCAGGTCCATCAGTTCTGCTTGCGTCACCGCCGCAGCGCGGAAGCCACGATTGTTCTCCATCACCACGAATCGTTCACTCTCCAGTCGCCGCAACGCCTCGCGCATCGGCGTCACACCTAGGCCGCTATCCTTTCCCAATGCCGGGATCCGCAGCGGCGCCTCTGGCGGAATTTTCGCCTCAATCAACTGCTTGAGAAGGAATTGATAGGCCATTTCCGATTTTGACGACGCGGGCAAATCCACTGATTGACCTCCAAAGAAATAATCGTATACGATAAATTAAATCATATACGATTCTAGGTGTTCACTTGTTTTTATCAGTCGCACACCCAGCCCGAGAAGGAAAGCCAATGGCCCTCACCCCCACCCGCAACGCCGCTGAGGCTCTAGACAGCCAAGATCCGCTGGCGCACAAGCGCGACGAATTCTTCATTGAAGAAGGCACCATCTACCTGGATGGCAATTCTCTGGGTCCGGCTCCGAAAGCTGTATTCGACAGCATTGACCGAACCATGCGCGAAGAATGGGCTAAGGGGCTGATCCGCAGCCACAACACCGCCGGCTGGTTCATGCTGACCGACACGCTGGGGGATCGTCTTGCTCAGATGCTGGGCGCCGGCGAGGGCGAGATTGTGGTCTGTGACACCACCTCCCTCAACATCTACAAGACTCTGCACGCAGCGCTTTCGATGCAGCCCGGCCGTCGCAAAATCGTGGCAGAGGGCACCTCCTTTCCAACCAATCTCTATATGGCAGAGGGCGTCCGATCCACTTTGGACGGCGCCACCCTGGCATTGGAAGGCCGCGACGGCGACCGGATAGAGGATATGATCGACGCCAACACAGCGGTGGTGATGCTGAACCACGTGGATTACCGCTCTGGCGTGATCCGCGACGTAAAGGCGTTGACCAAGCTGGCGCATGAACGCGGCGCCTTGGTGATGGTAGACATGTGCCATTCTGCCGGAGTGATCCCGGTCGATCTGCACGATCTGAATGTCGATTTCGCTGTCGGCTGTACCTATAAATACCTCAACGGCGGGCCGGGATCACCCGCCTATGCCTATGCAGCCAAGCGCCACCACGGCAAGTTCACCCAGCCGCTCTCCGGCTGGCATGGCCATGCCGCCCCCTTCAAATTCGAGCAGAGCTACCGCCAGGGTGAAGGCGCCCGTGCGCTGTTGTGCGGCACCCAGCACACCCTGTCGATGCGCGCGCTGCAATCGGGACTAGCGGTCTTTGATGATGTTAATATCACCGATCTCTATTCCAAAGGCCGGGCATTGTCGGATCTGTTCGTCCAGCTGGTTGAGAGCTTCGCTGATGACTTTGGTATCGGCTTTTACAGCCCGAAAGACGGCACGCTACGCAACGGTCAGGTCTCACTAACCCATGCCGAGGGCGGCTATGCCATTGTGCAGGCGCTGATTGCACGTGGCGTGATCGGCGACTTCCGCCAGCCCAACGTGATGCGCTTCGGCTTCACGCCGCTGTACCTGCGCTTTGCCGATGTCTGGGACGCCGCCAACCACCTTTATGAGGTGATGAGAACTGAAGAGTGGAAAGAAGACCGCTTTAACGTCGTCAACACCGTAACCTGATCGGCCGCCGCGCTCCATGTGCGGCATCTGCCCCTAAACCACTGACTTCACGGGACCGCCTTGGCGGCGCATCCTGTGACGCTGCCTGCCCTGCGCCTGAAACTCTGCATCCCATCGGGTGCAGAATGATGCCCCGTGGCCACCACCAGTGCGCAGAGCCAAAGATTTCAAAAACCAACGGGAGGACCACATGAAACTCAATAACCTGCTCAAGACTGCTGCATTTGCAGCTGCAACGGCCCTCAGTCTGCCGCAAGCGGCGGCTGCCTGGACGCCGGAAGAACCCATTGTGTTGCGCATTGGCTTTGGCGCCGGGGGCGAGACCGACACCATGGGCCGGGTGCTCGCGGCCACCATCGAACGCCAGACAGGCTGGGATGTGGTGGTGGAAAACCGCCCCGGCGGCGGCGGTGTCGCCATGCTCAGCGCTCTTGTCAACGAAGCACCCGACGGGCTGGTACTGGGAATGGCGGTGAACATCCCGCCGCTGATGGCGCTTAGCCAGCGTCCCGACTCGGTGCCCTTTACACTGGACAGCTTTGACTACATCGGCACCGTCACCGTGGCAGAAACCGCACTGATCGCGGGCGGCGATGCAACGTTCTCCTCGATCGGGGAACTAGTTGAATTTGCCCGCACGGAAGGCTCTGCCAAGATTGCCTGGGATGCGCCAGACGCAAAGGCAATCCTGCAAAAGATCGGCCAGCAGGAAGGCGTTAATTTCCGCATGGTGAAAGCCGAAAGCGGCGCCGAAATGAATAAACTGCTACTTGGAGGTCAGGTCGATGCCGCTTTCGGCACTGGCGCCCATCTGCCGTTCATCGAAGAGGGTCAGATGAAGACCATCGCCAGCCTGTCGGACAAGCGGCTCAGCTCTGCCCCCGATGTGCCAACGTTGATCGAATCCGGCCATGATTTCTTCATCGCTCCCTATTTCTACATTGCAGCCCCCGGAAGCCTACCCTCCGACGTAAAAACCGCGCTTGCTGATGCCATGGACAAAGCCGTGGCCGATGAGGCCGTGCAAACGGTGGTGCAGAACGCGGTCAGCGCCCCTGCAGTCAACCTCGGCCCCGAGGGTACCCGGCAGATGATGCAGGATTCGCTGGGCCCCATCGGCGCTCTGTTTGCTCAGTAACGCCCCATCCCTAGCCCCGTGGCTGCAACTTGTGCCGCGGGGCTTTGCGACAGGAGAAAGCCATGACGTTGCAACGCATATCCGGTGTTTTTTTTGTCATTTTCGCTGCGACGATGATCTGGGGCGTGATCCCGGCACAGACAGAACTCGTCTACCCCGACGGCTCAATCCCGCCCGAGGTTCTGCCCAGCGTCTATGCCGCAGTGATCGGCCTGTTCGGTGGCGCGCTGGCCTGCCAGCGCGGGGAAGCATACGCGCTTGATCTGCGGCAGACAGCAAAAACTGCCGGTGTTTACTTTATCGCCATGGCCGGAGTCCTGGCGATGAAACACTTCGGGTTTCTCTTGGCCGCACCGGCGCTGGCGCTGACGCTGCTGTGGCTGGTGGGGGAGCGCCGGCCGCTGTGGTTGGTCATAGGCGGTCTTGCAGGACCGTTGCTGATCTGGACCATTTTCGAAGTCCTGCTTGGACGTCTTTTGCCTTGAGGAGGGGGAACGATGGTGCCGTTTGATGTAATTCTGGCAGGACTGGCGGGAACATTCACCCCGATGGTTCTGCTGTATGTGCTGGCCGGGGTGGTACTCGGCCAATTTGTCGGGGCGGTTCCCGGCATTGGTCCGGTGATGGCGATCGCCATTGCAATTCCGTTTACCTTTGTCATGGACCCCCTAGTGGGAATTTCCTTCCTAGTCGGCATTGGCAAAGGCGGCTTGGTAGGCGGCGCGGTGCCTGCGGTGCTGATCAATACCCCGGGCACTCCCGACGCCGCTGCCACCGCACTCGACGGCTTTCCGCTGGCGCGGCAGGGCAAGCCATTGAAGGCAATGCGGATGGCGCTTTATTCCTCAGTCACCGGCGACACCGCCAGCGATATTATCCTGATCACCGTCTCTGCGCCGCTGGCCATCGTGGCGCTGAAATTGGGACCGGTGGAGATCCTATTTCTGCTGTTGCTTGCCTTTACCGTGATCGTTTGCCTGGTCGGAGGCACCATCGCCCGCGGCGGTGTGGCTCTGTTCCTGGGGCTGCTGCTTGCAACCGTCGGATTGGACCCAGAATACGCCACCCCGCGACTGATCTTCGGCCAGACTGAGCTCTATGACGGCATTCCGCTGGAAGCTATTGCCTTGGGCATTCTCGTGCTGCCCGAGGTGCTGCGCCGCTTAGCCCAAGGCAGCGGTCTGTCGCGCCCCGCGGTGGAGATCCCAGCCGACCAGCCCGCCGCCGACCGCAGCATCAGTTGGCACGAGTACTGGTCTTGCCGCTTTGCGATGCTGCGCGGCGCCTCAATTGGCACGGTTCTGGGAGCACTACCCGGTATCGGGTCCACCGCAGCAGCCTTCATTGCGTATGCCGCCACCCGCGAGAGCGCCAAGGATCCGAGCAGTTTCGGCAAAGGCAATATCCAAGGCATCGCGGCGGCGGAATCGGCCAACTCTGCGGTGGTTGGGGCTAACCTGATCCCACTGTTGACACTGGGTATCCCCGGCAGCGTCGGTGCAGCCCTACTGATCGGTGCCTTCAAAATACATGGCATCCAGCCGGGGCCGCTGTTGTTCGACCAACAGGCAGAGCTGATCTACGGATTGTTTGGGGCGATGATCGCTGCCAATTTCATGAACTTCTGGGTCGGCCAGGCAGGCATGCGGCTTTGGTCTGCGGTGGTCAGGGCACCGGAGCTGGTGATCTTTACCCTAGCGCTGCTACTGTGCATTACAGGCGTTTACCTGGGCGCGGGCGGCATGTTCGGCCTCTACACCATGCTGGCCTGCACGCTGCTGGGACTGGTTCTTTCAGCGTTGGGCTTTTCAGTGATCGTGTTCATCATCGCCTTCTTTCTGGGCAGCCGCTTTGAAACCACCTTGTCGCAGGCCTACAGCCTCACCGGCGGATCTCTACAGGAACTGACGAACTACCCTGTGGCGTTGGCCCTGTTGGTGGTGAATCTGGCCTTCATAGCGCTTCACATGCACAAGAAAGACCGCCACGCCCGGCCCGTCTAAGCGCGTAGAACAACCCTTGGCGAGGTGTCGGGCGCACGCTCGGCACCCCGTCAGGTATATCATTAATTTATACCAGATTGCCGTGTTACAAGTTGCTGAACTATCAGACCGTTCCCCATGCTGGGCCCAAGCTCGCAAAGGGGAGATCACGCATGGTATATCTGAAGTCACTCAAAACCGCAGTAGCTGCAGCGGCGGCCTGCTGCTTCACTCTGGGCGCACAGGCGGCAGAGTTCCGACTGGGGCTCTTGACGCCGCCGCCGCACATCTGGACCAAAGCGGCAGAGGCCTTTGCCGACGAACTCAACACAGCCTCAGACGGAGCGCACAGCGTGCAGGTATTCCCGGCGCGCCAACTGGGCAACGAGGCGCAGATGCTGCAGCAACTGCAGACCGGCGCGCTCGACATGGCGTTTCTTACCGTGGCCGAAGTCTCCAACCGAGTGCCGGATTTGGGCGCTTTCTACGCGCCCTATCTTGCCGCCGACATCGACCACGCCGGGCGCATATTGCGCTCTGATATCGCACGGCAGATGCTGGAGCCGCTACCGGCCAAGGCTGGTGTTGTCGGGCTGGGACTCGGCATGGCTGGCCTGCGCCAAATCGTATCGCGCGAGGAAGTGAACAGCGCCGAGGACCTCAGCGGCCTGAAATTGCGGATCACGCCATTTGCACCCATCTTCGACTTTTATGAGGGACTGAACGCGGCGCCGACCCCGATGCCGCTGCCCAGTGTCTATGATGCGCTGGCCAACGGCCAAGTCGACGCCATTGACATGGATGCAGAGCTGATTTGGGTGCTAAAGTACCACGAGCACGCCAAGACCATCGTGCAAAGCGATCATATGATGTTCCCCGTGGTTGGGCTCGTCTCGGCGCGCGTATGGAAAGATCTCGACGCAAAAGATCGCGAGATGATCGCGGAGCTGATGGCGAAGCACTTGGACAGCACCATCGACACCTACACCGCAAAGGAGCCGGAGTGGTTGGACAATTTGAAGGCACTGGACCTGACCATGACCAAGGTCGGGCCGGAATTCTTCGCAGGTGTCATTGATGAATGGGACAGAAAATGGGCTGCAGAGGCGCCGTCATTGCCCGCCATCCGTGCCGCAGCCGAGGCAACCCGCTAGCCGCGCACTCCCCCGCCACTACGGCAAGGGCGGCCGCGACAAGCCCCGCCCCTGCCCTGATATTCAAGACCCAACTCATGGCTTTTCCCAATGCTTCAGACTTTCTCCCGGCAATGGGCACGGGCGGAATTGGCCTGTGCCGCCACTCTTGCCGCCGCGGTCACCGCACTGATCTTGCTGAACGTGCTGACCCGCAACCTCGGCCTTGCGCTGTTCTGGGTAGATGAGCTGGCAATCTATGCCATGATCTGGATGACGCTATTGGCAGCCTCAGCGGCTGTCCACCATAAGGACGCGGTCGCCGTCACCATTGTCACCGACGCCCTGCCGCAAGCTATCGCACAGATGCTATCGCGCCTCGTCGATGCGGTGATCTTTGCGCTGGCGCTATTGACCGCCTGGTTCTGTTGGCGCTGGTTCCTACCGCTGGAGTTCGCGCGCGCTGGCTTTGACGTTGAAACCTTCCAGGGCGCCACCTTCAATTTCATCTATTCCGAGGCCACCAGCACCCTGGGGGTACGCAAGGTCTGGGTCTGGTCCATTATGTGGATCTTTGCTTTCGGCCTGATCTTGCACAGCCTCAATAACCTCCTCAATAACCTCACCACCGCGGCCGACCGCAAGGAACAATCATGACGACAGTCGCCGTTTTCATTCTTTGCATGTTCTGCGCGGTGCCGGTGGCCTTCGTGCTTATCCTGACTGCAATCACCTATGTGCAAGCCAGCGGGAACGCGGTGCTATTCGACAGTTTCGCCCAGCAGCTGTTCTCTGGTCTTGAAAACTACGGACTGCTGGCGATCCCGCTGTTCATGATGACCGGGGAGCTGATGAACGAGGGTGGCATGACCCGACGTCTGGTACAGGCCGCACGGGTTTTTGTCGGTGGTTTTCGCGGCGGCCTTGCCTATATCAATCTTCTGGCCAACATGTTCATGGCAGCAATCATCGGCTCTGCCGCCAGTCAAATCGCAGTGATGAGCCGCGCCATGGTGCCCGCGATGAAGCAGGAAGGCTACCGCCCCGGCTTTGCCGCCGCGACGACCGCTGCGGGCGGCCTCTTGGCGCCAGTGGTGCCGCCATCGATGATGTTCGTGATCTACGGCGTCCTGGCGCAGCTACCGATTGGCGACATGTTCATCGCAGGTATTCTCCCGGGACTGTTGCTATTTGGAGCCTTTGTCATTGTCGTCACTCTCATTGGAATCGCACAAGGATTCCCGCAGGGGCAATGGATGTCACGGTCAGACGCAGCACAGGCGTTACTGGGCTGCCTGCCCGCCAGCCTGATACCCGTAACCATTATCGGCGGCATCCTGTTCGGCGTGGCGACGCCTACCGAATCCGCTGCCGTCGCCTCGCTGGTGGCGTTTGCGATGGCCTGGTTCTCGGGCCAACGGCTGACCATACCACGGCTCTTCAGCCTGTTCCGCCGCACTGCCGTCAATTCCGGCATGGTTGTGTTCATGATCGCAGCAGCCAATGTATTTGGCTGGGTAGTTGTTTACGAGGCGCTGCCACAGAAGCTAGCTGCATCCATCACCGCCATCACCAGCGACCCATTTCTTTTTCTGTTGATTGTTAACGCGATGCTTCTATTTGTGGGCATGTTGATCGACGGCATTGCGGCGGTGATCTTGGTCACCCCGATCCTGCTGCCGATTGCCACCGGCTCCTATGACATAGACCCGTTCCAGTTCGGCGTGGTGCTGTGCCTGAATCTGGTGCTGGGTCTGCTAACGCCACCGGTGGGCGTTGGACTGTTCATCACCTCATCAATGACTGGCATCCGGGTGGCTGAAATCCTATCCGCGCTGTGGCCATTCCTGTTTGCGGTAGCCTTTGTTTTAGTGGCGCTTAGCTACTGGCCTCTACTGTCCACCGCGCTGCTATGACTGCTCGGCGGCGGCCTGTTCCAGATAACCGATCAGCGCCTTGGCAGCCGGTGACAGCCGCGCCTTGGCATTCAGTGAAATCCCAACTGGCCCGGCACCAAAGGGCACCTGCCAGTCCAGCTTGGACAGGCTACCCCAGGCGATATCTTGTTCCGGGACATGGCGCGGCATCAGGCAGATAAGGGAGCGTCGCTGCAGTAGGCTTCGGTTGGTCAGAAAGGATACCGAATCCACATGAGACGCAGGTGCATACATGCCCTGAGCGCCAAAGAACATGTCGACCTGCCGCCGCAGGCTGGTTTCGGGGGGAGGCAGGATCCAGCCGAAAGGCTTCAGGTCTTCGAAACTCAGCCCTCTCTGCCCCACAAGCGGATGGTCCGGGCCGGTCACCGCCACGATGGTTTCATCAAACAGTTTGCTCTGAGCAATTTCATCTCGGTGACGGTGGGTTGGCAGCCGCCCGACCACCATGTCAATCGCGCCGCGGCGCAGCGCGGGCATAAGCGCATCATTGGTGCCTTCGACCACCTTTACCGCCACGTGCGGCCGCTCACGCATCAGCTGATCGATCGCCTGCGGTAACAGCCCCGACGAAGCTGCCAGAAGAGAGCCGATCACCACCCGTCCGCTACTGCCATCATTGAGGTCATCCAGCTCCTGCGCGGCGTTTGACACCTGCGCCAGAATCAATTGTCCCTGCCTGATCAGCGCCTCACCATAGGCGGTGGGGATGACGCCACGGTTGGTGCGGTCAAACAGCTGGACCTCAAAATCCAGCTCTAGATCCTTAATCATCTTGGTGGCCGCGGGCTGCGAGACATTCAGTTCCCGCGCTGCACCTTGAATGTTCTGGTGCTGTCCAACCGCCACCAACAGACGTAGCTGCCGGAACTTCAGCCGGGTTTGCACCTTTTCAACGATCCGAGTGTGGCGGCTGACCATTTGGTATCTTCCTGACGTATCAGAATTTAATGCGCTCGGCATATTGATTGATGCTAGCTATCACGCTCATCGCCGCAAGCGAAGAGGTGCGCGGGTTTGACGGCAGGGGGTTCCCCTCAATGGAAAAGCGGAACGAACCAAAATCGCCCTCAGCCTCGATCTCGTGAATATTGCGGCTGACACTAGGATCCGCCAGCAACTCCACCTGCGTATTGTCAAACCCGATGCCCGCCAGAGCCACCGCAGCGGCGACATTGGCGTTCTTCGGGTACTGTAATGCTGCCTCGCGGGCGGTGCCGCGGAAATGTACCTGCGCCGCACCGGTCAGAGCGCCAAGGTCCAAGACCTGCTCCGCCTGAGAGCCGACCCAGCCCTGCGGCGGTTTGCGTCCGATATAGCGCACCGCCTGCAGCGTTCCGATCCGGCCCGCGCGCAGCGAATCTAAGGCGCCAATCGCGCCGGAAACCAAGCGAATGCTACCGCCCCCGACCGCGGCGGCGCGGTCAAGTTTGTCTAACAGCGCTGCATCAGCGAGCGCCCCAATTGACACGGTCAGCAGGTCATATCCCGCACGAAGGATTTGGGCTCCATGCTGCAACAGCGCGCCATGACCCGCGCAATCAACAAACAGGCCAATGTCGTTCCCCGCCTCTGCCACTCCAGTGACGAAGTTGAACCGCTTGCCAAACTCGTCGCACAGCGGCGCGACCTGATACTCCGGCACGACAATAGCAGCGACTTCGATCCGGCTGTTCGCCAACTGATCCACGACATATCGCGCCATGGCACCAAACCCGATGAGAGCGATTTTCATTATGCAATCCTCGTTCGTTTGCCCCTCTGATATCCGCTTTTCAGGACGGCCTGATGGCAATTTTGGTTATATCAGGATCACTTCTTTGGATTTGTTTTCTGCCCGGCTGATCGGAATGCTGGGCGCCGACCACTATGGCGCCCCCCGCGTGGCGCGCTTCCGGCCATTCAGCGAACAAGGATCGGCGCATGAACTACTCAAGACACGAAGCGAAGGATTACGCCCGCGAGCATATGCAGGGGATCTGGGCTGCAGCCCTTAACCCGTTCAACGCAGATCTTACTCTGAACGAGGCCGGACTACGTTCCAACATCCGCCATTGGATCGATGATCTTGACATTCAGGGCCTGTTCATCGCTGGCAAACAAGGCGAGTTCTTCTCGATGAGCTTGGAGGAGCGTAAACGCAACTTTGAAATCGCTGTCGACGAATGCGGCGGCAAGGCGGGCACCATCATGTCGGTGTCCGACCAGAACTTCAACACCGTGCTAGAGCTTGCCAAACATGCCGAAAACTGCGGCGCGGATTACGTCGTGGTGCATGCCCCGGTGCTAAGCTTTGTGCAGGACAAGGGCGAGGTTCTCTATCAGTATTATAAGGCGCTTTGCGATCAGCTGAACATCGGCATCGCCATGTGGAGCCATCCTGATAGTGGTTATCTGATGCAGCCTGAAGAATGCGCCCGCATCGCCGAACTGCCAAATATCGTCGCTATCAAATACTCAGTCCCACGCGAAATGTATGTGCGTCTGTCTCATATGGTAGGCGACAAGATCCACGTCTCTACCGCCTCAGAAGACGAATGGCTGGACAATATCGAAGAGCTGGACTGGAAGCTCTACCTCTGCTCCTCGCCGCCGTATCAGCTGCAAACCCGCACTGACCGGCGGATGCACGATTACACCCAGCTCGCTTTCCAAGGCAAATTCTCTGAGGCACGCAAGCTGCGCGACAGCCTGAACCCCGTGCGCGAGGCAATCGCCCGCAGCCGCCCGGCGGACAAGCCACAGGCCTTCGGCAAATACTGGCAGGAGCTATTGGGTCAGGTCGGCGGTCCGGTGCGCCATCCGATGCTGAACCTGACCGAGACGGAAAAAGCCACCATCCGCGAGGCTTTCGAGGGCTGCGGACTCAAGCTCTGAACGGACGTGCCCGCGGGCAGCAATCGCTCAGCCCGGACCTTAAGGACCCTGTAATCTTCAGGCCGCGCGGACAGAAGCCGCGCGGCCGTTTCTTTCGCCCCTACCCCTGCCCTGAGTGCCAACCATCCGAGGTCCCTGTGGGAGAGCTCTTCGCCTTGTTATCTGCCGCCTGCTACGGAATGGCCGGCGTCACCATCGCCCGCAGTCGCAGCCAACGGCGTGGCGATGGAGGGGTGTTCCTGTCGGTGCTGATGACCGCCCTTCTAACAGGGGCCCTGTGGCTGCTGGCCGGTCCCGAACCGGCACTACAGTCCAGCGTCCCCAATAAACAAGCGCTCACCCTGTTCGCCCTGGCTGGTGTATTTGCCACCGTGCTCGGGCGACTATTTATGTACCGTTCCACCGAAATCCTGGGTCCGGTCTGTGCCGCAATGTTGCGCCGCCTGATCCCGTTCTTTGCTATCCCGCTTGCCATCCTGATGATCGGCGATTGGCCAGCCCCTGCCGAACTGGTCGGCGGGGTGCTGGTGGTGGCCGGGGTATTTGCCTTCGTGGGCGGTGCGGCGCCACTGGGAACCCCCGCAGGGGTGTTGCTGGGGTTGCTATCGGCGGCCAGCTACGCGCTCTCCTACAGCCTGCGCAAATTGGGGCTGCTGCAGCTGCCCGACCCGCTGCTCGCAACATGTGTCGGCGCCGTGGCAGGTTGCCTGTGCTATGTCGGCTGGGCTTTATCAAGCGGCAGCAAAGACAAGGGCAGAAGGCTGCACGGCCTGCTTGTCGACTGCGGCCCCGGGTTTCTTGGCACAGGGCTGTTGCTTTCAGCCGGGCAGACGCTGCAGCTCGCGGCCTTATTACATACCTCTGTCACCAGCGTCGCCCTGATAGGAGCGCTCGACGTGCTGTTCAGCGCCCTGTTTGCCGCGTTACTGCTGCGCCAGCGGCTCCGACCGACGCCGCGCGGGGTGATGGCAACGCTGTTCGTCGGACTCGGCAGTGCGTTGCTACTCCTGAACTGATCCCGCCTTGGTCACGCTTGAAAATCCCCCTGATACCCCCCCTAGTTGCGGCCTGGATGCGGCACATCAGCTTTAGGTATTCGATTTTTGGCTACCCAATTTCCCGGAATGTTGACTGAGCAAGACCCCGCGTGACGTAGGCTTTCGGGAAACGAGAACAGGCCGACGTAGCTGCAGCAACACCTGAACAGCCCTATGTCAGCGCCAATAACAGGGGACCTCTATGCCTGAGTTTCACCATCTGCCCTTATCCTTTACGCTGGCTGTGAGCCTGCTTGCATCCATAGCCCATGCTGCTGGTGGCGGCGGAGAGCCCGGTGTCATCGATATCCGCGACCCAATCGTACAGCGCTGGTTCGAGGCTACGCCGCACAACCCACCTGCCCCACCTGAGCCAGGACGCGACTATGGGATGATCGGCGACGCTGGTGCCTTTGTTGCGCCAAAAGCCGCGCCGCTGTCGTCCTGGGCGCCAAACTTCCCCGGCCAGCTGGAAGGTTGGGACCAGAACTCCTATGCCAAGAACGTCGATGTGCTGGCCTTTTACCCCGCAGTGACCTCGCCCTGGCATGCATGGGCCAATGCCGTCGACATGGATGGCAAGCGGTATCTCTACACGCATGACCGCGATTACATGCGCGTGTTGGACATCACTGACCCTGCCAATGCCGTCGAGGTCTACAGCGATGGCGGCGTCTGGGGGCCGCAGGGTTCCAGTGAGGAGTTCGACAGTAAGACCGTCACCGATTACTTCGGCGGTCTGACCATTGCCTGGCACGAAGAGTTGCAAAAGCATGTTGCGGTTGCGTCCTATGAAATCGGCCGCTTTGGCGTCATGGGCCGTAAATCCGAAGACGCCGAGGGCATTGCCCTGGTGCGCAACTACACCTCGCTGAAAGGTTTCCGGGTTTTTGAGATGAACGGCCCGACCCCGGACGACTGGACCATGATCGCCGAACGCACCACCGACCGCGTCAACCCCGACGCCCCAATCGGTGAACAACAGGGATCTGGATCTCTGGATGCCCCAGCCTGGACTGGCGGTCGCTACATGGTTCTAGCCGCAGCACCCAAAGACAGCTTTGCGCTGACCGAATACCCCGACTATGTTCATTCGCCCGGCTACCAGATCTGGGACATGAGCGACCCTACCAACCCTGAATTCGTCAGCCAGCTGTCGGTGCCGGGGCAGGACATCGACTCCCCTGAAGACCTCGCGGCCTATCTGGAGAACCCACGCGCGGGCAACCGCACATCTTGGATGGGCTCGCGCAATCCGCTGGCCCTGCCTGTCCCGATCGAGGACGGCGGGACCCTCGGCTTTGGCGGCATGGGCGGGCTCGGGTTCTGGACATTCGATGTCAGCGATCCCGCCAACCCGACGCCGCAGGGTGACCTGCAAGTCGCGCCCAGCTTTGCGGGTACTGAGTTCGACAACGTCGATGTCAGCCAGTACGCCCGCACCGGGCATGTGTTCTCAAACGGCTACCCGATGAATTCAAATTGCTATGAGCCCTACAAAGACATCTTCTCAATCGACGTGTCCGACCCGGCCAACCCAACTATTGCAGCCACATTCCCCCGCCCAACGCCGCCCACAGAGGCCAATTTCACCGACTATTGCCAGCGCGGTGGCAGTTTCGGGCCGAAACGATCCGGCGGCATCGACCAGCCGGGAGGCGGGCGCGACGGAGTTGTAATCTACGCCTTCTACAACGCGGGGATCCAGATTTTCGACGTCGAGGATCCCGCCAAACCGGAGATCTCCGGCTACTACGTACCCGCCTTTCCCACCTCAGATGAGGTGCCAGACTGGACATTCGACAATGCTGTTTTTGCTGTATTTGTGGAATATGACCGTAATATCATCTGGGCCTTTGCCGTGAACGGCGTCTATGCGTTGAGCTCGCCCCTTCTGGGTGAGCCGCTGACAGGCCTGCCCAAGACACCCTGGCCGCCGCGCAAGCATTAAGCCAGGTACCGCTGAGACGAAGCCCAACAACCGACACTGATTGGCGCGCGGTGGCACCAGAACAGGCCACCGCGCGCCCGAGGTAGGCAGGCTTTGGCCCCTACTTGGTCCTACGGGATGTAATCAGTTTTTGGCTGGTAGCAGACTCTCATTTTCGACGGCCCAATCATGCATAGCCTCCAACAACGGAATGAGACTTTGGCCTAAAGGCGTGAGGCTGTATTCGACATGGGGTGGGATCGTTTGGAAATCCTCTCGGTGAACAAATCCCGACGCGGACAATTCACCCAATTGTCTAGTCAGCGTGCGGTGAGTCACACGGCCAAGCTTGCGTTGCAGCTGGTTGAATCGACACGGCCCCTGCGCCAGCCAGAACAAGATCAACAACTTCCAGTTCCCTGAAATCGCTGCGATCAAGTGCCTGATCTGGCAGTCTTCCTCTGGCTGATCCATCTCCATTCTACAGTATCCTAAATGACCGTACTTGCCCAAAGAACACTGCGCCCCCTATCTGTCATGCGCAAGCAAAATAAGGAGCTCATTTTCGTGGACAAAAAAAGGTTGGTGATTGTCGGGGGTGGCTACGCCGGAGCAGAATTGGCGAAAGCAATGGATCCATATGTGGACGTCACATTGATAGAGCCGCGCGCCGCATTCGTCATGTCCTCCGCTGCAATCCGGGCGATGGTCGACCCGTCCCTGTTGGACCGTATCATCATGCCATACGACAGCCTTCTGACTCGCGGCCGGGTGATCCGTGGTCGAGCGCGCACTGTTGGGGAAAACAATGTAACGCTGGCGGATGGTGATGTGATCCCGGCTGATATGGTGGTCGTGGCAACGGGATCGACCTATGCGACCCCCTTCAAGCCGGTAAGCGAAGACATCGTCGAATTTCGGCGGACCGCCGAAGCGACAGCGGCAAAGCTTGCGGCGTCTCGTTCGGTGGTTATTGTCGGTGCCGGGGCAGTAGGGACGGAACTCGCCGGTGAGATTGCCGCGATGCGCGATGATATAAAGGTAACGTTGATTTCAGCCGACTCTAACTTGTTCCCTGATTATCCGCGCAAATTTGGGGCGCGACTGCACCGTAAGTTGGAAAAGCTGGGTGTAGAATTGGTTATGGGTCAGCGCGTCAAGCAACTGCAGCATAAAGACGAACCTCATGCAGGCTCGGTGACGCTGACAGATGGTACCGTCATTGATGCAGACCTAGTTGTGCCCGCGGTTGGGTCAGTACCGCAGATGTCTGTTCTAAGGGAACTGCCCGGAAGTGTCCTGTCAGCCAAAGGGCGGGCCAAAGTTGATCCTTGGTTGCGGCCTTCGCCATCCTACCAGAACGTCTTTGCCTTGGGCGACATCGCTGACACTGGCGACGGGATGACCATTGTCGCGATCACGCGCCAGGTGCCATGGATGGCAAAGATGCTGCGGCAGGTCGTGGATGGCAGAACTGTCGAACAGACAAAGCGCTACAAACCATGGCAGCGTGGGCCCTTGCTTCTACCATTGGGGTCTCAAATTGGCGCTAGCTGGATTTTCGCGACATTTGGTAACTGGGTAACGAGAAAGATGAAAGGCGAGAGCCTGTTTATCCCAAAATATCGTAAGATCTTTGGTTTGAAAGACACCTGAATTTCTGGTGCACGTCAAAGCCTCAACCAGTCGTGCCGCGTGGGGCAAGATCCATCGCGCAACACGATATTTTGCATTTACAAGTTGGCAGGAAAGGCCTCCCTGTGACCAGAGCAGTTGAAATTATCGCGCATTACCCGGAAGACGCTGATGCGGTCTTCAGGCGTGCCTTGCAAGGTGAAGAAATGCTGGAAGCGATGCGCGGATTGGCAGTGTATCACGGCTTTCCTGAAAAGGAGGTTCAAGAGGGTGATAGGTTCAGCGTTGACGTCACATTTCTCGGCTTATTCACCACACGGAACCACGTGATGAACGTCGTGCGCCTGGATCGCGAAAAACGCTTGCTTGAAAGTGAAGAACATAACCCAAGCATCAATCGCTGGGACCATACGCTTAGCGTGACCCCAGCCCCTGACGGCTGCCGCTGGGTCGACCGGATCATCGTGGACGCAGGTTGGAAAACACCGCTGGTCGCGCGATTTTGCCGCTTCGTCTATCTGCGTCGCCATAAACTGAGAAACGGGCGCATTGAGCAGGCTTCAATTTCGCGTAACTAACCAAGACCAGACCAGAGATAACAGGGCAAAAGAACGCTCCGTCGATCCTTCGCATCTCAACCAGTAGGCTGTAGTCGCGCTTCACTCGATACCCGGCATCTCGGGGATGGTGAGAAGAACCTTCCTGAACTTCAAGGGGCAGGATCGACAGGTCGACGCTAGCTTGGCTCCAAAACTTGACCACAGCAGAACTGCGCATATATAATGCGCATGAGCGAGGTGGATCTATGCAGTCACAGTCCGTACCCAAAAAACCGACAAACCTGACCTTGGATCAGGGGCTTTTGTCCGAGGCACGCTCCTTTGGGGTCAATCTGTCCCAGGCGGCTGAAGCGGGTTTGCGGCAGGCCGTGCAGGAAGCCAAGACTGAAGAGTGGAAACGCGAAAACGCGGCCGCACTGCAATCGTCAAACCGGTGGGTCGAGGAAAATGGCTTGCCTCTGGATCGCTATCGCCCCTTCTGATGGCCAGGTTCGACGTCTACACCAGCCCCGACAGCACCGGGTATCTTCTGGATGTTCAGGCTGATCTTCTTGAGAGCCTGAACACGCGGATCGTTGTGCCGCTGATGCCGTTTGATGCTGCACCGGCCCCGGCAAAGCGGCTGAACCCGATATTTGACATTCGCTCAGGGCGCTATGTGATGGTGACGCAATTCCTCTCAGCCGTTCCCGCTGCGCTGCTGAAAACGCCTGTCCTGAACCTCGCATCCTGTGACAGCGATATCATGCAGGCGCTTGACCTGGCGCTGACGGGGATCTGAGGGGCGCCCTCTGTCCGACCACCAATTGCGGTGAAAATTGTCAGCTGACAATTTTAGAGCCCCCTCCCCTGCCCGCATCAACATTACAGATCAGCGCGGCAACGTCTGGCGCAGTTCGGTTGCCAAATGATGAAAGGGTGCTCCGGATTGTTGCGCATAGGCAAGGATCCATGCCCCCTGCAGCCGCATGTGCAGCGACAGCGCCGACTGTTGGGGGTCGGCAATCCCGAACCGTTTCGCCTGCCCGACCAGACCCGCTGTCCATGTATCGTAGATCTCTTCGGCAGTTTTGCGCAGCGCAGGTTCCGAAGGCGCCGCCTGAAGGATGCTGACCACAGGACAGGCGGGCACGCTGTTGTTGTGCTCAGCAGCTGCGGCAAGCGCTTCGCAAGCCTTCATCCCGCCCTCTTCAAAACTTGTGGCGACGTTGAAACACTGGCCAAGCATCCGCGCCACCCAGTCGCCCGCCCAGCGAGTCGCCGCATCGGCCAATTCAACTTTGCCGCCTGGAAAATGATAGTATAGCGACCCCTTGGGCAGTTCTGCTGCCACGAGGATCTCTTTCAGCCCAACCCCATCATAGCCTTTGCTGCGAAACAGCCGAGAGGCAATGCGGATCAGTTTATCGCGGTTCTCACTTGATGACATGGCGTCATCTCTATCGCACCTAGACCAGACGGTCTACAACTGATATAGACCAAGTGGTCTAGGCAATGGGATACGAGAAAATATGATGGAACAGGCCGCTGAGAAAGTCGCGATCCCCTGCGCAGGATCAACGATAGTAGGCACCTTCTATCGTGCCAGTGGATCCCCCCGCGCGTCTTTGGTCTTGAACGGCGCCACCGGTGTTCCACAGCGATTTTATCGCCATTTCGTACAGTGGGCAGTGCAACAGGGTCTGAACGTGCTGACCTATGATTATCGCGACTTTGGCGAAAGCCTGACCCGGCACCAGAAAGACAGCCCGCTGACAATGGCGGACTGGATGCTGGACGATCAAAGCGCGGCCTTGGCAGCGCTAGTGAATCTGGCCCCTCATGGACCGATCTGGGTTCTGGGGCATTCCCTGGGGGGGCTTGGCGTAGCTTTCCATGACTATGATCCTCGTGTGACCCGGATCACAACAATCGGCAGCGGCTTTGCCTATCACTGGGACCACCCGTGGAGCTATCGTCCCTTGGTTTTGACCTTTTGGTTTCTGCTCGGTCCACTGGCAACGGCGCTGATGGGTTATCTGCCCGGAAAATCGCTGGGGTTTGGTTCCGATCTGCCTGCCGGGGTTTATTGGCAGTGGCGCCGCTGGTGCACCCGTCGTGATTTCTTTGCCAGTGATATCGGCAGCGCCCTGCCCCGACCAGATTACAAACGCCCCCTGCCCCAGCTTCGGATTTGCGTTGCCAAGGACGACGTGGTTGTGCCGCCAAGTGGCGTTCAGCGCTATGCGGACACGCTGCGCGACTGTGGCGGGCGTTTTGTCACGTTTGATCCTGCGGAGTATGATCGCAAGTTCCTTGGCCATATTGAGCTGCTTGGTGCGGGTAACGAAGCGGTCTGGAGTGATTTACTTGCACTGTCCGAGACAACGCATGAGGATATCGACGCAGTGCGCGCGTGATTTTTCTTCCCTTGCTCTTAAAATTGTCAGCTGACAATTTTCCGATATGTGTTGTCTCAGCCCGTCGATAGCCGGTTGATCTGCACGCTCCTGGATCAGAAGGGACGGGAGCATGGTACGCGGGTACTGCATCACGCAACATTGGATCAGCCCGGAACAGTTTCAAAATTGTCAGCTGACAATTTCTGCCGTTGTCTGATTGATGCGATGATTGTTTTGATTGAAAACTGCCCAACTTGTGCCTTTTGGGACAGACGGCGGAGATAGGCACCTGGACTGCGGATTTCCCCAACTCGCTCAAGCATACACAGCACTAGCGTAGAGGCGATCTGACTGCCCATAATGCGCTCTGCTTCGTGAAAGACGGGTTGTTCAATTCCCATCATTGGGACCAGCTGGTTGGCTGTACGTGTGAGATCATGCCAGGATCGGATGCCATCGGGAAAGAACTGCCTGTATTCATGACAGGAGGACAGAACGTCTTGCAATGGCGCTTCTATGCTTTGCGCTGCGGTTTCCTCAGTCTCTGTGGTTTCTTGTTGCGATGGGCCTTCAGAGTCAGAAATAGATTTATTTGAATACTGTATGTGCCGTCCATTCTGGTTGTCGCTGCCGCTCATTTCGGCTGATCTCGCGCATGTTTTTAGTTGGGTGTCCCGTGTCGGCGGGGCAGGGAGCGTGGCGGCAATACCAGTTAGGGCATCGACTAGTGCGGTCAGATCTGCCTCGTCCGTGCGGCGGCGTAGGGTCAGGCGGGCGCGTTCCAGCGTTTCTTGGGGCAGGGGAGACAGCTGCTGACAGGATGCCAAGATTTCCTGTCTCAACAGTGCGAGCCGGTCGCGTAGCACGGCAATACGCTCTGCTTTCAGGGCGTTCTCTGCTGCGATGGCGTGCACCTGTGCTGCGTGGACCGCGAGCGGGGAGAGGTCAAACCCATAGGCGATTGCACGGTCCGCGCCGATGTTGCGGGCAAAGCGCTTGCGATTGGGGCTGTCCTGACGGCAGACAATCCCAGTTTCGACCAGCTTGGCAAGGTGTCGACGCATCGTGCTTTCAGGCATTCCATTCAACCGTTCACTGAGTTTCCGGTTCGATGGAAAGACCACGGCCCCACCACGTTCTGCCGCAATCATTTGCTCGGGCAGAAACGTCATCAGGGTTTTCAAAACGCTAAGTGTTCGATGAGATACACCAAATTCGGGCGCTGCCTTGGTCAACGCCGAGAGGATGTCCCATTTGTCCACGGAGGGCAGGGCGCACGGCTCCGCCATCCCAAACGCGGCTTGGGAAGCATGTTTCATACAGTTTTTCACGAAAAGGCAAAAATCATCCACCCCTGTGCAGCGCACAGAGTTGACAGGACCGATTCGAAGGGGGTATTTCAAGGATGCTAAGTTTGAAATGAGCCTTCTGGGATGTATGTCCTGGGGGGCTTTTTTCTTGCCGGGGTTCGTGCCTCCTTTTCTGTCTCTTGCCTGTTGGTCGTTACTCTTCCGAGGTTTCGGTCGTGAAACGCTCGTGAAGTTCGTTCAGCAGGGTTTCGGCATTTGCTTCGAACCATGCGTCAAACTCTGCATTGTCTTTGGCCGCGATCGTCACCGAGACACCCCTTCCACTGCGGCGCAGGTCAGCCAGAGGACGGCCATCCGGCCCCTCAAGCACGCGCGCAGCGGCCTTGAGGGGTTTGGGTTTTGACTTTTCCCTGCTGGCCTGTTGTGCGAGGGCCAATGCGGCTTCAAATCGGGCGTCGGATGGCGAGGCCGGAAAGTTGGGCGTGCGCATTCGGTCAATCACACGGGCGCGCGCTCCCGGCTCCTGCATCGCCTTGGCAAGCGCCATCCAGCGTTCGCGGCCAATGCCAGGCGCAGAGCCGATCTGACGGAGAAAATCCAACTCAAAGGCTGTGCCGACCTTCAACATGCGCGACACCATTGGCATATCAATCGACAGGGCCGCAGCGATTGTCTGCCGGTCATAGCCGCTGTCCTGCAATTGTGCGGCAAAAGATGCCTTCTCAATAAATGAAAGATCCTGACGCGCGGTGTTTTCCTGACCCTGGGCCATCACCAAGGCATGGTCATCCAGCTGGCGGATCATCGCCTTTACCGGCACCCCTAGCTCACGGAGCGCTTTCAGGCGACGGCGCCCATAGACGATCTCAAATCGTCCCTGAACCTTGGTATTGGGGCGCAGCAGAACGGGCACCTGCTGGCCATAGGTGCGCAGGCTTTCGACCAGTTGACGGTGCGCGGCATCATCCAGCCCCAAACGGTCCTCAAGCCCCGCATCATCGATCAGCGCGGCGTCGATGTCCTGTACCGCGTTTTCCTGCAGCCGCGTCAGCGAGGATTGCAGGGCTCCAACCGCGCCCCGTGGCATCATTCGGGCCTTTGGCTCGGACCGTTGGGCGGTGGTTGGTGTGGTGTCAGAGCTAAGAATACCTTTGCGTGCCATTAGCGACCCCATGCATGTTGAATGAGTGTTTCGATCTCTTCATTGACTTGATTGAGAGAGTCTATTGCACGATCGTAAGTATTTCGATGGAACTGCGTACGCTCTACTTCATAAACTGTTTGCTGGGTTAGGCCTGCGTCAGAAACGGCAGTAGATTTAAGCATATGCGCCGTCATAACCTCTTTGCCGAAGAGTTGCCTGAGGAAGGCGACGACCTGTTGTTGCGGCCCGTCGTTGGGTTCATACCTATTGATCAGGAAGCGCAGGAAGTCGAATTCCATCTGCGCGCCGGCGTTGCCCACCACGTCCAGAAGATCCGCACTCATCTGCAGGAACTGCGACATTGAGGCGACGTCGAGCATATTGGGCACAACCGTGATCAGAACCCCGGTCGAGGCACAAAGCGCCGACATTGTCAGATAGCCGAGCTGGGGCGGGCAATCGAAGAGGATCACGTCATAATTTGCCTCAACCTCCTGCAGCACCGTCGCCATGCGGGCAAAGAAGGGCGGCTGGATATTGTTGATCAACGCTTGCGGTGTTTCGTGTTCAAATTCCTGTAGCATCAACCCGGCCGGGGCCAGATCAATGCCAGTGAAATAAGTCTTCTGGATGATCTGTTGGAGCGGTACCGGATCATCATAGCGGATTGCATCGTAGATCGTGCCGGAGTCCAGAAAGTCATACTCGGGTCGATAGCCAAACAGCGTTGTCAGTGAGGCCTGCGGGTCAATATCCACCGCCAGCACGCGATAGCCTTTGAGAGCGAGCCGCTGTGCGGTGTGGATCGAGCTGGTTGTCTTGCCCGATCCGCCCTTGAAATTCAGGAAGGACAGCACCTGCACCTTGTCGCCTTCACGGCGACCGGGCAGATAGGTGCCCGGCGTCTTGGCCGTGCTTTCCAGTGTATGGCGGATTGCCACCAGGTCTTCGGCAGAATAGTGACGCCGCCCACCGGGGGTGGTATGAACATCAAGAATACGGCCGTCAAAATGCAGCTTGCGCAGAAAGCTTGCCGAAATTTCCAAGAGGTCAGCAGCTTCACCCGCGCTGAACAGGCGCAGCTCTTTGCGCGCATCGGGCGCAAAACTCTTGAGCATATGGCTCTCCAGCGCGGCCGCGAGCCTTTCGGCATTGTCGCGGATGCGGTGGTTTATTGTCGTGGACTCTGTCACTGCTGCCTCGTCCTATATGGTAACGCTCTTTTTCGCCAGAGCTGTATTTACCGTTATTTATGACGAGGCAGCCCGACTTGGCAACAGATTCTTACCAAAAGCAGGCAGAATGGCCCCAAACGGTCGATTTTGCGCCAAGAACGCCGCAGTAACCAGTA